>NZ_JAQMTJ010000326.1:0-31709 GCF_028330815.1 Dolichospermum lemmermannii CS-548 | reverse complement strand
CCATCCACGAAAGCTGCCACGATTACATACACATGAGCAAAAGCGAAAGCTAAGAACATCGGAAGCTGGGTGCAGTGAAAGTTGCACGCCCAGATTTAACAGAGAGGGGCAGGGAATAATATCCCTCCTCGACTCTACCTACCCATCCCACAAAATTGGGTAATTTATTTTTTGGTGTTCCCTAATGAACTTAATTCGATGGTGAGACAAACTAGTAGTTTGTCAAGATAAAAATGATGGACTGTAGTGTGAGCGTCTCGCTCACATTTATTGAGCAGATAGATAAAAATGATGGACTGTAGTGTGAGCGTCTCGCTCACGCGGGCAAGATGCCCGCACTACCAAAAACCCGTCAAAATAAATTTGACAGTCTACTAGCGCTGAAAGAGCATCGGGGCAAAGCTAGACAGGTTTTAGGAAAACGCCACCTCAAAATAAGTAGGAAACGTCAAGACCATGCTGTGAAATTAGCACGGTCGCTATCAGTAAACCCTAACTAACCGATTGACGCTCAGGATAGTAATATGAACTGTATTTAGAATTATAGTTATATCCGAGTCCTCGGAATTTGTCGCCGTTGACTACTAATCCTAGTAAATTGATGGGAGATGCTTTTAGCGTATTAACAAGTTGCTTTGCGACTGATTTATCTGTTTTATCAATTCTTACAACTAGCATCACACCATCAGTATGAACTGCTACCAATCTAGCATCTACTAATCCTGTCAAAGGAGGAGTATCATAAATCACTAAATCAAAATTCTCGGTGAAATAGTCCATTATTTGACTCATTTTATCTGATGAGAGCAACCGGGCAGGATCGGGTGGTACAGGACCTGCGGTAATCACAGATAAATCATTCAATCCAGGTATTTTTTGAATTACTTGCTCTACATCTATATCTGAAGAAATTAAACTACTTAGTCCCCACAGATTATTTAATTGTGATAATTTGTGAACCTTGGGTTTGCGGAGGTCACAATCTACAAGTAATACTTTTTTCCCCATGATCGCGGCTGTTTTTGCCAAGCTAAATGCCACCGTACTTTTACCATCTCCGGGGACAGCAGAGGAAACAATGAAAGACTTAATTGGTCGATCAGAATTAAGCAGTTGAATATTACTATATAAAACTTGTAAGGATTCCCAAAATGATCCCTGTCCATAATAAGATCTGGATGGGGAAGGACGACGAGGAGAAGTGTTATATTCATCACTTGCCATAATAGGGTCCACAACTACTTCTGGTTCTTGATCTTTTCCTATGTTTCTCAGGTTTGAAGATGGACTCCGAATTAAGTTTTTATTAAAGGGAATAGACCCTAATAAAGGCACTCCGATCTTATCCTGGAGATTTTCAATACTGTGATAGGTATTATCTATATCTTCCATGATTTTGGCAACACCGAATCCTAATAAAGAACTAGCCACAAATCCCAATAGTAAATTGCGGGTAGTATCTGGCGAAATTGGATATCTTGATTGAGCAGGTGCTTGGATTAATTCCCAAGGTATTTCTGTTTGTGCTACGTCTATTTGTAATTGTTCACGCTTAGCTAAAAACCTCGTCAAACTCTCATTTGCTAGTTGTAAATTCCGTTGAATGTCAGCGTATTGTCTAGAAAGAATTGGTAGTTGTTTTAATTCGCTTTGTAATTGTTGTTCTGCTTGTGTCAGTTGTTGATTATCTACTTCTATTTTCCGAATGATAACAGCCGCTTGAGCTATTCTAGTGTTCAAAATTCGTTTTGCTTCTGCATTGATAATAGGTAAGAGATTGTTTCTTTTATCTTGTAAGGTTTGAATAACTGGGTTATCAGTTTGAAATCGAGCTAATTCTCCAGATATTTGGGTGTCTAATTGGCGCTGTTGGACAATTAACTGTTGGTAAAGAGGAGCATCATTGAGAATGGCCAATTGTTCTTCTGGTGCCTGCAATCTCAGATAATTATTTTTAGCAGCGGCTAACTGTTGATTTACAGATAGTCGTTGTTGTGTCAAAGATTGGAGACTTCCAGTAATTATTCCAGATTGGCTTTCTGGACTAATAAAATTGTATTTTTGGCGGAATATTTGCAGTTCTTTTTGCAACTGTGTCACCCGATTTTGGATATCGGGTAGTTGTTGATTTACAAATTGAACGCCTTGATTTAGTTTGGTTTTCCGCTTATTTAGGCTGTATTTTAAATAGAATTCAGAAAATGTATTTAAGACGAATTGGATTTCTTGACGATCACTACTTTGATAGCTGATTTCGATGATTTTTGTCGTTCCAATACGACGAATATTTAAACTTGAAATAAGAGAGTTATAGGTAATGTTAGGATATGATTCTCGCGATTTTTTAATAATTGGTTCTAGCAGTTCTGAACTTTTAAGAACTTGAATTTGACTTTCGTAATCTAGTCCAGGTTTAGAAAAAGGAGAGTCTGTCAGGCTTATTTTTTCTGCTTGATCATCATTATTAACAGGTTCAACTAAGATTTGAAAATTTCCTCCATATATAGATTTTTGCGTCATTGTTAAATAAGTAACACCAGTCATACCAGCAGAAATAACCGCTACAATGACAATCGCTCGGCGTTGTAAAAGTTCAAAAAAGCTCTTAAAACTTAGACCATCAGACTGTTCCTGTTCAGTAAACTGAGAAAATTTAGAATCTGGAAATGATCCAGATGTAGGAATGATGCTATTGATAGAATTTGTCTGGTTTGTAATTTGCTTATTAAGCATTGATTTCTATTGTGTAAGTGGTAAGGGAAGGATAATAAACGTTTTTACTATTGTGAAGAAATGCTGTTTGTTAATTCAACAATTCAACTAAGCATAAATTTGAAAAACTCAAAAGGTAAGATGGTTAAATGATGATATAGAGAATATGCTTAAATGACAATTGTCACAATTTAGACACTTTATCAAAGTAGGGATACAGCACTTTCCGGTTTTATAAGGTACATATCCAGGGGCAAAATGCCTGCACTACAAGAGTTTCATAATTCAAGTTTGTATCTCATTAGGGCAAAATTTGCTGTCATTAGGTTATGTCACTATTGAACTTTCTGGAATGCCACAAACAATATTGGTACATTATATACTAATTTTTGCAACTATTCATTTTTGGCAGTGCGAGACACAACATCTTCGCATTCTGTCCTTTTTTTGATTGGTTGAGCCGGATTTCCTGAATAGATGATGTTGGCCTCTAAGGATCTTCCTGTGACACTACCTAATGCTAAAACTGCTCCCCTACCAATGGTGACACCAGGCCCAATGACTGATTTCGCTGCTATCCAACTACCTTCTTGGATATGAATGGGGGCAGGAATCAGTTGAAAATTGGGGTGATTCCAGTCATGATTACCAGTACACAGATAAACGCCTTGGGATAAACACACATGATTTTCGATGACTACGGTTGCTAGATTGTCAATCCAGGTATTTTCTCCAATCCAAACATGATTACCAATGGTCAAGCGCCAGGGAAACTTAATGCGGACTCCAGGCTTGATATTCACACCCTTGCCGATACTAGCTCCAAAAAGCCTCAGTATCGAAACTTTTATAGATGAGATAGGTAGCCAATAACTTTCAACTAATGGTGAGCCAATGAAGTACCATAGAAGTTGTTGACTATATGTCGCTCCGGGTGTGTAGCTGCCGACTGTGTAATTATCTAAACGCATAAAATGGGGGGCGAAAACTGGGTTAAAGCTGGCTCCAGTAAGACCTGAGACAATCCAAAACAGGGAACACTATCGCGGAGAATACGAACAATTGATTCTCTTGCTTGAATCTTATTGAGTAGTATCTCTGGCTTAGGGATGATTTGGGTTGTCATATTACCGTCGGGTTTGGTGGTTTTTTATTTTTGGGTTCGCTCAATATCTATTTTCTCTGCTTCTATTATATGTATACTCAGCAATATTTCTGCCAAAACTCGCTGAAATGTATAGTACCATCCATGCCAACCGTCGAGAATAGCGCCTTTGAGGATGAGACAATAAATGAAGATTATTAAAGGTGCGAGGATTTTGCGTTTGCGGATGCGATCGCCTATACTAAGCTCATGCTCTGGTGTTTCTAGAAGTTTTTTACTTTCAATTACCATATAACGATCTTGCGCCCATAACCAACGACTCAATGGTTTGCGATCGTCATGGTGGATGTATGCTGATAATTGACTAGACTTACCTTGTACAATCACTTTATGGGCGTGTCCATCATTTTGATAAATTGCTTTTTCTTTTTTATAAAGGACTTTGCGGGGTGGAAGCAAAGTACCACGTAAGGGTTTGCCAAAAACACAGTATTTGAACCTGACACTATAGCTATTTATAGCTGAATCTATTGGCAAAGATGTAATTTCCCGAATTAAATCATCGGTTAATATATAATCTGCATCTAGAGATAGTACCCATTCTGATGTAATTTTTGACAGTCCATAATTGCATTGACTAGCGAAGGAATCAAATTTCCTGGGAAATACTTCTAATTGAGGATAGGAAGACAAAATTTCTAATGTTTTATCTGTGCTATAACTGTCAATAACAATGATTTTACTTGCCCATTTAAGTTTTTCCAGGGTACGATTAATGTTATTTTCTTCGTTATAGGTAAGGATGAGAGGTGTAATTTTTTCTAACATTAGGATATTCAAATAAATTCTTGTTATTAGAGAATGGTACTAGAACACAACATAGTTTTCCAAAGATAGGGAAATCTACCTGCAAACTTAAACTTGATATTTGTACTGTCCAGGTTGACTATTTTGATAAGAATATTCGTATTGGTTAGGTGTGTTAGTCATTTGTTTGAATAGATTATTTGGTAACTTACAAGTCTTTTACTTGAGATTCTAACCATTGATTAAAAATAGCGATCGCTGCTGGGATTTTTGCTACAATTACTTCTGTTTGCTTGGCTAGTTCTAATACTCTTTCTTTTCGCAGTTGCAGATTATAATTATGACGTGCTAAGTGTCTAAATTTGCGATAATCATTTAATTGTAATAATAGTGAACCTTGCCATAAAGGAGGACGATTTTCTCCACCAATTTCTGCCATTTGTAACAATAGTTGTTCATGCCAATTTTCCGCTTTTGGCATACCTGCGTTAATGCTTTTTTCAGTTAATTTTATTTAGATCTCATCTAAATAGAAGTCGGGGACCTAAAAATTATATCTTCATACACTGAAATCATTTTTAATGCTATCTTATCCCATGTATAATTATCTAATATAAACTGCCTGGCGCGATCGCCCATTTCTTTAGATTTTTGAGCATGAGCTAGACAATGTTCAATCACGCTGGTAATTTCTACAATATCTAGTTCGGGAACGTAACCAACATCATTATCTTGGATCATAGAAGCTAAAGCTACACCAGGAGTGACAATAGTAGTTAGACCTGCTGCCATTGCTTCGAGGACAACAACTCCAAAATTTTCAGAATGAGAAGTCAGAACAAATATATCAGATCCTTGTAGTAAAATATCTTTCATTTCACCTGTCACAAATCCAGGACGATGGGTGCAATGATCAAGTTGATTATTAATCAATATTTCACTGATTTCGGCTTCATAATCTGGAGAACCATTACCTGCTAAGATGAATGTAAACTCTTTACTTTTTACTTTACTCAGAGCCGGAATTAGATAATCTAATCCCTTTTTATAATGTAACCGTGACATAAATAAGATAATTGTTTGCTCTGGAGGTATGTTAAACATTTCCCGTAATTTTTGACGAGCTTGGGGAATATCTGCCGGAATTTGTAATCCTAATGGCATAACAACGGGTGGAACTCCTAACCCTAACAGTTCAACTTCTTGAACTTCCTTTGTGGAAGTTAGTTGTAAAATATGACTATGTTGAAGATTACTTTTTTCTATCAGTGATAAATATATCTTTTTTTTCAGTTGACTTTGTTGTAAAGACCATTCACACAGTAAACCATGAGGTTGATTAATATACGGTACTTGCTGAAATCTAGCAATTATCATTGCCACAGTTGAGGCATAGGAAAATAAAGCATGAATATGTACTAAATCATATTCATGAATATGTTTCCATAGCCATTTGGTTAACTCCCAAGAAAAGGCAAATTCACGGACAAAAGAGACTTGGGGAGAGAAGCGGGGGAAGAACCTAGTAGGAATTTCTTGATACTGAGTCAATTGACACAATGGAACATTTAGCAAATCAATTCCATTGTCATTAGTCGTTACTAATTCTACGTTAACTTTGGTATTTTTGAGAGATTGCAGCATTTCCAAGACGGCTTGGCTTGCTCCTCCACGGTGTGAACCGACAGAAGGAATGACATGAAGAATCTTCATGATTCAGATGAAAGCATATAATTGTGGTAATACTGAGAGATTGAGTAATTATACTCTCGCTGTGCAAATTCAATCAAATAGTTACCGAGGACAAGATATAAAAAAACCGCAAGCAGTGAGAATGTCAAATTACCTAATAGATAGGCTTCTGATGCACCACCAACTAACAAAGAAAGCAACCCAGCTATAACTACACTGCATTTTAGATAATAGTCTGGTCTAATTTTGGAGAGATGATCCAGCTTGAATATCATTTGTAAACTAGTCCAACCGAACATAAACATTGGTATCGCACCTACTAAACCCATGCTTCCCAAGACACCCAGCCATGAACTTTCACCAAAGCGCAGGCGATCGCCTGCAAAGGGCATTCCAAATAGGGGATACTCTAGAAATATTCGCCAATAGCCACTCCAAACCCCGTCACGGGTACTGGTGTCTAAGTTAGACCACTTGGAAGAGGTTGCGGATAATAGTCCTGGTGTATCTAGATCTGTGGGACTGAGGGAGGGTAGAACAAATGCTGCAATTACTCCGAAAATCAATACTATTTGCAATAATTTTCCACCCTGACGGCGGAAAAAAATCAGCACTGAAACAACAGCCACAATTGTACCTGTGCGGGATGCGGTCATCAATAAGCCAAAGATTGCTAAAGCTAAAAACCCTAGCCAGATCCACTTCATCCACGAATGTTTTTCATTATGAAAGAATAGGAATAAGAAGGCAGGTATAGTAGCAGTAATCAAAATGGCTGCGTGATGAGGATTGCCCGTAGTCCCCAAAAACCAGCCATGAACGAATGTAATGGCATATTTATCAATTAATGCTTGATAACCATTAGCAACACCAAAAATTACCCCAACCATAGCCATTGACCATACCCCTAGTTGAAAATTCTCTTCGTTCTGAAGCCATCGGGATGGACCCATAATCACCATTAAAACTACTCCCCCAAAGGTAGCAGCACTTAAAAAAGCAAATTCTGGATTTCCATAAACTAATATTTTGAAGAAAATTACACTTTGAACTAAGATCAGATAAATAAGCGGCTGAGGCATGATTTTTTTCCGCCAGATATTCTTTGCCTTTAAAGCAATAAATATTAATAACACCAGCAAAACTATCGTTAATGGTCGTCCAACTTCACGAATTTGCTGGAGGGGAAAAACTAGCGGTGGAGGTTCTTTTATAAATTCGTTGGCAAATTTATTGAGGGAAGCAGAAAAACCAAAGATAGCTACTAAAAACCAGCCCAAAAAGGGGCGTTTCTGGTTCGCTTGTAAAGCTAAGAATAAACCACCACCTAAGAGTATAAAACCCAAAGGTGTGACAATAAAATCAAGTAATTGATTGACAAAATTCATATATGCCTACTTACTGCACAGATTTGATGATGGTTAACCAGCGCTCTGCCCATATTTCTGCTCCATAGGGTTGTGCAAATTGTTGGGCGCGTTGTCCCCAGATTGGCAAATCATTATAATTATTATGTATCTTGAGTAAAGCTTGGGCTAAGGCTTGAGCATCATCAGCCGGAATAATTATACCGTTGTATCCAGAACGGATGACTTCTACTGATGAACCACATACTTGAGTACAAATAACAGGTAAACCCGCGGCGGCAGCTTCAACCAGTGCTAATGGCCAGGGATCAAAACGACTAGGTAATAAAAAAGCCCCTGCATGAAGCCAAATATCTTTCATCTCCCTGGGTTGCACAAAGCCTCGGTTTTCAATACCTGGCTGTGATTGTAGATATGATTCTAATTCACCTTTACCGCAACAAATTAATTTCCAAGGGTCTTGTACTGCTTGGCGATACTGTTGATATGCTTCTACTAAAATATCTATTGCCTTCTCGTGGCTATAGCGTCCTACGAATAAAAATGAACGTGGCCAAGATGACTGGTTTCTTGCTGCCAAAAGAGGAGAAAAAGTTTGATAATCTATTCCACACATACCCAAAGGAGAAATGTTTTTCAATGGAATTCCCAAGCGGCGAGCATACTGCCAACTACGCTCTCCATTAACTACAATATGAGCCATACGTTGTAAATAAGAATGCAACATCCAACGAGTTAAATATTGCTTCCAAGTACCCCACCAGGGAGTATCCATACACATAATGAATTTTATATGGCGCAATTGATATGAGAAAGCTAATTGACGATAGGGTGAATGAAACCATCCACACAGAACTACCACATCAGGATTGTGTTGAATTACCAATTTCTCTATTAATTCTGATTTATCCCTTTCCTGTAAATCTAAAAGACGGTGGGGAATATCTTGCATTAATTCATCAGCAAAAGCAGTTTGAGTCCGAGCTTGAAAAGCAATGACAAATACTTCTATCTCAGGGATAGCTTGCAATGCTCGCCAGCAAGCTGTCATGTAACCGGATATATCAGACCAGCAAAAAATCACTTTAGTCATAAATAATACATAGTTATACAATGGTTAGAATGGTTAAAAGTAATCACTTTTGGCATTGAATACCAAGTTCTGATATTCAACGTTCTGGGTCTTCAATATCTAATTTTTGCAAGCGCATGGCTGGGATAGCATTAAAATTCAAGCATCTTGATGGAGCGCAAAGTCCACAACTAAATTGAGTGAAACGAGCTTCTGTTGCCGATAACATATTATTTTACCTAATTAAACTCATAAAATGCTTTCTGGACAATATTAACACAGCGTGACCAAGTATACTGTTTTGCGTGTTCTTTTCCCCGCTGGCTATAATCTTGTCGCAGTTGTGAATTTTCCTCAAGTTGGATGAGGATATCAATAATGGCTGCTGTATCTTCTGGTTCAACAACAATACCTGCTGTCCCTACTACTTCTGGTAAAGAAGCGCGGTTGCTGACCACTGCGGGAGTGCCTACAACCATTGCTTCTATTGCAGGAATACCAAAACCTTCATAATGGGAAAGAAACAATAGTGAGGAAGCACAACGCATCAACCGAGGTAAATCATTATCTGGTACTATTCCTAATAGTTTTACATTAGGTAAATCCTTAGCGGCTACAATATATTCTGGTTCTGAATCACCAGCTACAACAATCTGTATATTAGAATTTGCATTTAGCAACCCTTTGGCTACATTTAGAACAAAATCTGCGCCTTTTTTTAATCGTAATCCACCAATAACCAATGTGTAAGGATTGTTGATAGGTCTTTCTAGCCTAACTGGGTCAATTGAAGCAATATCATAAAAAGATTGTTCTACACCACAACCAACAACAATTATTTTATTGGCATCTGCCCCGAGTAATTCAATCATCCGGCGTTTGGAAAATTCGGAAATGGTAAAAACAACCCTATAATTAGCCAAAGCCTTATAAATCCACTGACTCCATTTATAACGAAACCAACGATGTTGACGAGTATTTGACCAGGGTAAATCAGTCTCAAATGCTTGAATATCGTAAATAGTAACTGCTACTGGACAGCGTGACACCGGAATATAGGTTTCCATTGGAGTGAATAGCCAATCTGTCTTGGCAGAAAGGTAACTATCCATTTTAGGAAATTGAGTTAATTTCCAAAGTCGCTCGGTGAGGTTTTCTGGGAAAGGGAAAGTTTTTAATGGTATATCTCGCAGGGGAGAACGTAAATCAAGTTTACCATCTGCTTGTAACCATTGTTGGGAGCATAGCAACTGTAAGTTTATTGATTCTTGGGATGCTAATCCCAGCAAGGTATTGTTGATATGTCTTCCTGCACCTGTGCAGGGTAAATAGGTGCGGATGGGGTGGATATAGGAGGTGACATTTAACATAAAAATATATTTAATAGAATCAAATTAAATAAATAAACATCAAAAATCGCTTAAAACATTAGTTAGGAATTACGCATTGACAGAATATATCAAATATAATGTATAAAATATTATACTATAATGCGTTTGTAAACTTCTAAAGTCTCACTTACCGTTTTTTCCCAACTAAAGAGAGCCGATCTATCCGAGCTATACTGGGAGTAATTCTTTCGTAACTCAGAGTTGTAGTATAGTTTAAGCATAGATTGACAAAGAGCATCTTTATCCGTGGGTGAAACTAAAAAGCCAGATTCTCCGACAACTTCGGGCAAAGATGATGTATTAGAACTAATTACAGGACATCCACATTGCATTGCTTCTAAAACAGGTAGTCCAAATCCTTCATAAAGAGAAGGAAAAATAAAACCAATTGCACCACTATATATTGCAGCTAAATCCTTGTCATCTACAAATCCTGTAAAGTGAATAAATTTTAACTCAGCTTCTGTTAACTGATTAGCATTAATCATAGATAGTGCCGCATCTTTATTACCTCCACAGATTACTAAATGTAAATCTTTCTTTTTTTCTTGCATAATAACTTGTTTAAAACAGGCTATTAAATGATCCATATTTTTATGAGCAGCAAGAGAATGAAGAGAGAGAAAGTAATCTCCTTCAGGAAGATGATATTTCTCCCTTGCGGCTTGAATAATGGATTTATCTGAAACAGGGTAAAAAAGCTCAGGAGAGGCAGCTAGATAAATTGTAACGACTTTTTCAGGATTTAACTGTCGTCTGTTTAATAAATCATTACGGGTAGCATCTGAGATCGTCGTTACCCAATCATCAGGCTGGATAGTGTCTATAAGTCTTTTAGTAATACCACGTTGACCTGGAAGAAAATATTTTTCATCTAAAATTAAAGGCGTTAGGTCATAAACTGTTTGTAAATGACGATTGGGAAGAGCTTTTCTCACTTGCTTGGGAATACGAGGGTAAGAAGAATGAAAAATGTCTGCTTCAGCTAGTATTTCTGGAGCGATTGGTTGTCTAATTATATTAAATAATCTAGAAATATTAAGTAAAGTTGACTGCTGGATTTTCTGAAAAATACTTTTATCAGAATAGTTTTTACTGAATTGTGTATTCAATTGGTTAACACTTCTAGCAATGGAGTTAACTGGATATATAGCAGGACGAAGCTCAGGATAGGAATTAAGTAGCCTTTCTGTTTGAAGTGATGCTTCTATAGAGCCAGTAGCAGAAAAACTAAGATTGTCTCCTAGTTTTTGATGCAATAAATCAGCTAATGACCAAGCTGTACGAGCTATACCTGTTCTTGTTTTCGGGTTATCACCAACCGAAGAAATATCAAATATTACTTTCATGATTTTATATACTATCTAATTAATAATTGACGAATACTACCAAATGTATATCTTGTCCAATAAGCTTGGGGATTATTGCATGATAGAATCAGTGCTTTTAACACTTTAATAATTCGATTTGTTTTAGATTGTTGATGAATTTTAGCTAGATTTTCATACCATAGTAACCGCTCTAGCCATAATTTAGCAGGTTTATGTAAATTTTGATATTCTGGTTCATCAAAAAGACTTTGCACAATATATTGACCTTCTTGTTTTACCTTACTCGGAGCAGTTTTTTGTTCTTGATGACATCTAAAATTAACTAATACTTGCTTAGAATAATTGATTCTAGGATAATGATGTAGATACCTAACTACTCGGTCAAAGTCAAATTGAATTTGTAAATTTTCGTTTAAATTACCAATATTTTTTAATAATTGAGTCTTAAACCAAAATCCTGGTTGATGATAAACAGTATCTTTTTTACTCGGTTTATTTGTAGTATTAAACTTAGTCAATAAACCTTCAGGTGTAATATTTTGTGGAAATACTTTTACTTGATTTCCTTCTTCATCGAAATTATTGACCACACCTGCAAAAGCATCATAATCTGGAATACCCTGGGCAATAGCAAGCAAAGCACCCGGCATTAAAATATCATCAGAATTAATCCAATTGAAAATTTCACCAGTTGCTCTTTCTAAGCCTTTATTGATAGCATGAGTTTGTCCCCTATCAGGTTTACTTTCCCAGTAAGTTAGATAAGATTCATACTTTTTGATAATTTCAACAGAATTGTCTGTACTACCTCCATCAATTATTATGTATTCTAAGTTGGGATAACCTTGAAGTAACACGGAACGAATAGTTTCTTCCAGATAGTGACCATAGTTATAGTTAGGAGTAACAACTGTGATTTTGGGATATTCTAGATTGAGCGATGAAAAATTAGAATCAACTGAACTCTCACAAGACCAAGGCCAGCCAATTTTATTACTTACAGGAAAATTACTCATGATGTGTATATTCTTAATTTGATTCTAAAACTGCGGCAACATTAACAACTCGATGAATAATTTTATCAGAAATAAAAAGATAACGTCGAGCTAGGATTTCATCAAAAGAATGACCTACAATCTTTTCAAGAATTTGCTTAAACTTACAGATATATTTTGCATACCAAAATAGTTTACCAGGTCCCCATTGGTAATAGTCTAAAGATAAAACGCCAGGTTTTTCGCAAATATAAGTAATATCTCGGCAAATAAATCCACTATTTTCAACCATCCAATTAAACATTTCTTGATCATATTCTCTAGCAAAAAAGTTTTTCTCATTAGATTCTCTTTCATAAACTGAACCCTCAATATAAACAATGTTGCCTTTTTCTTTATAGGGAACCGTTAATAATATATCTCCTTCAGGCTTCAACACACGCTTGATTTCAGTTAGTGCTTTTACGTCTCCATCTTTCTCTGGGTAGATATGCTCTAAAACAGAAATAGTAACTACTTTATCAAAAATATGGTCATTAAATGATAAACAACGTACATCTTCACGATGATATTGAATATTGGAAATTCCACAAATATCACAAATTTTTCTGTAAAGTTCAATTTCACTATCTATGATATTAATATAGTCAAAATGAACAAGAGGATACTGGTGAGCTAAAAAGATACTAAACCACTGAGGGCTGCTGACATCAAGAACACGTTGACCTGGTTTTAGAGATAGCCGAGTATAAATTGCAGAAAACTCAGCATATCTCATGTAATCAATTAATTTTAATTGTTCTAAATTTAGAGAATTTTGTTTTAATTCTTGTCCTATATCAAAAAAACATTTTTCTGAAGTTGAGACAATAAAGTTTTTCAATTCTGGAATAAATGATGTCGTGTTCATTTTCGGTTAGATTATAAGAGGTAAATTGATTATTTGATACTTTTAACAAAGTTTAAAAAAGCATTAACATCGCTAGAACAAAAATAAGGCTGGGCAAGTTTGAGCTTTTCTTCTGACCAGTTCCACCATTGTATTATGAACTTTTTGCTATTTCGAGAAAACGATATCCAAATTTTTGGACATCTTCTTTATTTCTCTTCAGAGCTAAAGTTTCCTGTTCTAAATTAACCCCAGCAGGTAATTTTTCCCACCATTCACCAATTAAATTTGCTAATTGTTCAGGAGAGTTACGATCAAAAAATACACTTCCGGGTGGGTCTTGCTCTAAATGAACTGGAAAATCAGAAAGAATCATTTTCTTACCAAGACAACGAGCATCTTCGACAACTGTACTCCAACCTTCAAATAGAGATGGTTGAATCACAGCAAGAGAGTGCCGCATTAGTTGAATTTGGTCACATCTAGGAATTAGACCTAATAAATATACTTGACTGGCTAATCCATAAGTATGAATGGTTGTCAGAATTTTATCAGAGTAGTTTGGTTGGCGATGGTCATAAACATGACCAGTACAAACAACTTTGGGATAGATAGAATTTGCCTGAAGTATTTTCAAAGATTCTAATACAATTAAATGATTTTTGTGCTGCCAAAATTGATTACTAATCAAAAAGAACCTATCAGGTAAAAAATATTTACGTTGGATTTCTATAGGATCTAATTTAAACCATAAATCTGGAAGGCTAGTGCGAAAATGCAATACTTCAGTTGCACATTTAGAATCAGGATAAAATTTCTGGAAATCAGCCGCAGATGTTTTACTGCTCAGAACGACTCTGGAACTTAATTCAGAAATTTGAGTGAAATAACTATCACGATACTTTATTTCCGAGTCTGAAAATAAATTCGGCATATACTTGTGCTGAAAGTCAAATATCCAGGGAAATCCTCTATAGGAGAGGTTGGCTTTATTAGGTGTTAAAAAAGGATAAACAAAGTCAATATTAGCCTTATTCAAAAAAGGTGATAACCGAGGTTCTGGATGTGGTTGAATAGTTCTAATTATTTTCCATTTTAAGCGATTTATAAAAGTATAAGGTTCTAATTCAAAATCTAGGTTATATTGGTAGTCTAAGTTATTTTTTAATTGCTCTTGAATTTCTGGTTCAGCATATTTACCATCAAATAACAAACAAATTTCAAAAGTTGAGCGGACTTCGTGAGGTAAGCTGGATAAGGCAAAAATAATATTCTTGATATACTCAGCACCACCTATCCAATTACGTCCCCCTTGCATTAACAGACCAATTTTTAGAGGTTTATTCATATACCTACCAATTCAGCACGACACCAGGTTACAAAAGTTTTAACTCCCCGTTCTAGTTCAACAGCAGGAGTAAAACCGATAGATTTTAATTGAGAAATATCAGCTTGCCAATTAAGAGGATTACCAGGAGGGACAACACCATCAAATTCCGGTGTAAAATCTTCCTCTAATGAATTTAACACCATTGTTGCCAGTTCAGAAATTTTCACCTCTCTGCCTGTGCCTAGATTATATACTTCTCCTGCCATTGGTGCAGACTCTAGAACTACGCTTAATGCTCTAGCGATATCTAAAGCATGGATAAAATCACGGCTTTCTTGTCCTGTACCTTGTAATAACAAAGAACCTTGAGTTATTGCTTTTTGGCAAATATCCCAGACCACTTGACGACGCAACCCAGGACCATAAGCAGAAAAGATTCTCAAACTAGCTGTTTGTAAACCATAAACCTTTGTAAATTCCAGACACATTTGCTCACACATTAATTTATGAAAACCGTAGGGTGAGATAGGGGCAACAATTTGTGTTTCACTTACAGGTAAAGATTGGGGATTACCATATACTGCGGCACTGGAAAGAAAGATAAATTTGCATTTAGGAGAATGGAGACGTATTGCATTAAGTAATTCAAAGGTAATTACTGAATTTGTATAAAAGTCTGAGACAGGTTCAGAGACGGATAAGGGAACAGAAGCACGTCCCGCACAATGAATACAAATTGAGGGAGGATGATCTTGTAAAATACCATGTAAAGCCGAATCAGGTAATCTCAGGCAATAGTATTTTGTTAGGTTGGCTAAAGGTGCATTTTCAGGTGGAGATGTACCAATACCGATGATAGACCATCCTTGTTCTGAGAAATAACGGGCAACGTAGCGACCAAGAAAGCCAGTTACACCTGTAACCAAAGCAATTTTATTATTTTCTGTCATCGCTTAACGGCTAGGAATGAATACAGACGACCAGGGCTATTTGATTTTTGTGATACATACCAAGCATAAAGGTCTTGCAATATCTTAAATCCAGATAACTTAGTTCCTAATGTTGCTCCACAGAACTTTGATAAAGAAGATTTAACTAAATTTTGATATTCTGCTTGACTCATTGGTGCATAGTTGATAACGCTTTCTAATGGAGCAAAAGAGCGAATTATTTGTAACCCTGCTGAAGAAATAGCATCTTTATATTCTTCTAAAAGATAGGCATTTTCTCCACCATAGAGATGATGAAGAGGATGAAAATCTAAAAATTGTTGTAAATCTTCTTTTCGAGAAATAATATGTTCACGAGTAGCAATAAAATAACCACCAGGTTTTAATACTCTTGCTGCTTCTTGACACAGTTGCTTTAAGTTCTGTGCATGATGCAAAACTGCTCTACCATAGACAATATCAAAATAATTGTCAGTGAATGGCAATGTTTCACCCCAGTCCTGCACAACTTGAATGGATAAATCTGTATTTTTAGCCAAACGATGAATTGCACCAGCACCTACTAAATTACTAGAATCTGGTTCTAATGCTGTTACAGAACATCCAGCTTTGGCAAAGGCGTAACTAGAAATTCCTCTCCCTGCTCCTATATCTAAAACTTTTCCTGGAATTTTTGGTTTCAATAGTTTATTTAAAGCAGTCCATTCTTCACTGTGACTAAAACGTTCAGCAGCAGATTCTAGGGGGTCATCATAATAGCAATATTGGACGAGTTCTTGTTGTTCAGGCTGATCTCTTAACCATTGTACTGCTTCTTCCCAAGTCAGCATTTTATCGCTCATTTTCTGGAATCTCCCGAATAATTCTTGCTGGGTTGCCAGCTACAATTGTCCAAGGTGGAACATCTTTTGTAACTACTGAACCAGCACCCACAACTGATCCTTCTCCAATTGTTACTCCTTTTAAAATAATACAGTTAAAACCTATCCAAACTTTATTATATATTTTTACTGGTGCTATTTTCACATTAGTCCAATCTTTTTTTCCCTCTAGCCAATTAATTACATCTTCTGACCGCTCAGAAAAAGAAATTGAATGAGAATTATGATCGACAATAATTGTTCCCCATGCAATCATTACATCGTCACCAATTTCTATGCCGTTGGCAGAAACGATCATGGCATTAACAAATGATCTTTTGCCAATTGAAACTCTAGCATTTTCCTTGTCAAAAAAAATAGAGCCATCTACTTGACTATTTTCGTTAACAGTAACCGAGCAATTTTTTCTTAATGTAATCTTATTTTGTGGAATTTTTGATGAAGGATGAATTACTATATTCTCGTTAAAAAAATCCAAGTTTGAATCTTTATCAATCTTATTCGCAATCTTACGCAGTCCATTTGCAAATTTTTTAATTAATTTTTTCAGTGCCATTTCAAGATTTTAGGTTTTAAATTAAAGTTAATATGTTTTATTGATTTTAAGTGTTTAATTTTAATGTAAAAATCTTACGAGTTTATTTTTAATACGTTGTAATAAACTTGGTGGCTGATTTAGCGATCGCAAATAATTAAAAACTATATTCACCTGTTTATAGTTCAACCTAAGAGATGTTGGCATAGATAATATTTTGTCTTGGGTCATCTCACCATCAAGCGATTGTGACTCACCGCAATGGATACCGCTACCATCAAATCCTATATTTTTTACAAGTGATTTATTAGGGAAAAGCGTTAAGCCATTCAATATGAATGTACTTAAATACCAGCGAATAGCCCAAGAGTCAATATTACCAGCGATTTGAGACTCTAACATCTTGAAATAGTTAAACGAACCATTTAAATCAAACTTATATTTCTGTTTTTTGTTTGCCTTGATCTGTTTATAACCATTCATTTCAGGATCAAAGTGCTGCCATGCTCGCTGCCACGTAGCCCATCCCCATGAAGTTGTAAATGGAAGAAAGATAGCATCATTATCTGAAGTTAATTTTACAGGGAACATATATCCAGATACCTGGATTACTTTAGACTCTTTTTCATAAATCTCTAAAGCTTTGTTCATATATTCTAGAAAAAAAGGAGACAAAATTAAATCGTCTTCTAAGACAATAACTTTACCATATTTACTACAAAGTTCTGTAACACCTTGAATAATAGAGTTAGCTAATCCCAGATTCTGTTGTCGTTCAATAATATGAACCTGTCCACACCATTGTTTACTTCTAACTACCTCCCTGACTTGCGTAACAGCTTCTTCATCTTCTGGCTTTTTAGCTGCATCACAAAATATAAATAACTCACTTGATTCTGCACCTTCATTTTGAGCAAGTGATTCTAGTGATTGTTTTGTATGTTCAGGTCTTTTATAAGCAAAAAATGCTATTGGTGCGGGTTTCATAAATAATTTGTAAATTAATAAATTTTTTTATTAAAAAAATAAAAAATTAATCTTAAAAACTACAAGGATCAACTAACTGCCTATACCAAACTTCTAGTAATAAACATTTATACAATATAAATGTGTGTTGACGATTAATTTTAAATTCATGTATCAGTTTAAAAATAAACTCTTGGTTTAAAATCTTGAGTTCAATTAGATACCCTGATTGCAACTGATCTAAATATGCTAAAATAATACCCTGCATCCATTCCTGAACAGGAGGTTGAAAACCTCTTTTGGGACGGTTTAGTACCTCATCAGGAATAATACCCTGAAGAGCTTGCCTTAACCAATATTTCTGACCTAATTCATGGTCTGGCTGGGTTTTACGCAATCCTATAACTAGCTCAATTAACTTATGGTCAAGTAGGGGTAGTCTTGTCTCTACTGATGATGCCATACTAACGCGATCTCCCAAAGATAAGCAGTTAGATACTAACCATGTGTTAAATACTAACTCACAAATTTTTATGGGGATATCTTCCCAGGGTGGGGATTTTAGCTGAAAAGGCTGATAAGCATTTCTTTCAGGAATTTGAGCTAGAAACTCAGGATGGTATATTGTCTGGGTATAATCTATAGCTATTTGAAAATCTGGTATAAGGTTTTGATAGACAGCCTGTTGAAAATAATCAAGGTTCATTTTTCCTATTTTGATACCTTGATTTAATAATGAACGGATTGGAGATGGATTTTTACGGCTTAAAGACAATCTTTGGTAAAAAGGATGTTTACTTATTTGCTCTATTGATGATGATAACCAACTAGGAAAACTTTGATTAATTAAGTAATTTTGTTTTTGCTGAGTTAATTGTACTGCTTCTATTATCCAAGCATAACCCCAAAATAACTCATCTCCTCCTGTACCAGAGAGCATGACTTTAATGCCATGTTCTTTGGCAATTTTCATCACCGAATAATGTCCATAAGCAGCAATATCAGCTATAGGATCGTCCATTGCTGCAACTAATTCAGGGAAAAAAGCTATTAAGTCTTCTGTCTGTAACTCAATATCCAAAAATGGTAATCCCAGTTTTTTTGCTAATCCTTCGGCTTCGGCTCGTTCATCATAGGGAGGACGACCAGGATAACCGATACTAAAGGCTTGGAGAGTATCTTTGTATTTAGGTGCTGCTAGTGCAGCAATAGCACCAGAATCTACTCCACCACTTAAAGCAATACCAATGGGTACATCAGAGCGTAAAGTTAACTCTATTACTGTATCTAGTTCTTGACGAATTAGTTCTACGGGATTGCCAGTAACAGGAGCAATTTTTTCTAAACTCCAATAGGGTTGGGGTTTAATTTCCCAAGTATCATAGTCAATTAAAAGATAATGAGCAGCAGGTAATTTATATACCCCTGATAAGGGAGTTAATGGTTCTGGTACGTACTGATAATGTAAATATAAATCTACAGCAATAGGATCTAGAGTGGGTTTTTGAGAAAGTAAAGGTAATAAACCTTTAAGTTCCGAAGCAAAATAAAAATTCTGATGATTATACCAATAATAGATGGGTTTTTCTCCCAAGCGATCGCGTGCTAAAAACAGTTGTTTTTCCTCTCGATCCCAAATGGCAAATGCAAACATTCCTCTCAGTTTCTCTAGGCAAAACTTACCCCATTGGCAATAAGCAGCTAGTAAAACTTCTGTATCTGTTTGACTAATAAATGTATGCCCTAAATTAATTAATTCTCCTTTTAATTCCAGATAATTATATATTTCGCCATTAAAAGTGATCCAATATCTTTGATCTTGATAGCTCATGGGTTGATGACCCAAAGGGCTAAGGTCTAAAATAGATAGACGAGTATGACCTAATTGAATATGGCGATCGCTCCAAATTCCTTGATCATCTGGACCTCGATCTTTAAGTTTACCTAAAACGTAATTTAAAGATAAGTTTGCACGATTATCATTAGATAGAATACCTGTAATTCCACACATTTCAATGTTGTTTTAAGAATTGTTTGGTTATTTTTATGGAAAAGCAGGTTCAAAATCAGGAAATTTCCCCTACTTCTAAAGAAAAATCTTTACTCGGTTTTGGATTCCTTCCTAAAATCTGTCTTATTTTAGAAGACGAGTATTTGTATAACCAATTGAACTCTTCCCAAAGACGGTGAATTTTCTTAGAGAAAGAGTAATGGGCTAATAAATTACTTCCGTCCCAAGGTGTTTGAGATAGATATAGGAAATAAAGTTTTTGATAAGGAAGTTTGTATTCTCTATGCCAAGGTTTTTTACTAGTGTAATGAATTATCCCAGGATTAGCAACTGCATCTACCTGTTCTTCTGTAAAACTCCAGCCAAACAAAACCGGATTTATAAGAGGAACCTGCAAATTCCAACGCTGGTGAAGGTAGCTTACTTGTCCTGCAAAGACAGCGTTCAGTGCATCTTGATCAGAGAAGCGCATTAAATGTGAATTTGTTTTTACCCAGCCTATTGTCTGTTCCAAAAAACCGATTTCCCTAGCTAGTTTAAGGTTAATCAATAAAAGACCGGCGTTGAAATAAATATGAGTTGATGGCAGTCTTAAATCCTTAAGGTGATCTAAAGCTGGACCTCTTAAATAGGAAATAGCATCTGGGACAACACCAAGGAGATTTTTCAATGGATAATCCCAAATTTCTTGGAGTGAATCCAGAACAATAACATCGGCATCAAGGTAAATTATCTTATCATATTCAGGAAGAATTTCTGGCAAAAACAATCTAAGATAAGTATTGAGAGTATGAACACCTTCAGGAAAGCTGGCCAATCGTTCTGGCGAAATCTGGTAAATTTTTAGAGATGAGTTATGAAACTCAGCAATTTCTCTAAAATTGCTTTTGACTTTTTCGCTAAGTCCAGTGGACAAAATATGAAACTCATACTCTTCACCACGTTTTGCGCTCCCAAAAATTGATTTGATGACAACTGCTGCGTAAGGTGCATATTTTTCATCACAGGAGAGAGCAATTGATATAGGTTCTTTCATAAAAATATTCTCGGGAGCATTGGTTAAATTAATGGATAGATTTACTTAATGGTGTATAAAACTCAATTTCTACTCTATTTGCTAAATTTGTTGAAGTTCTTGAAACCAAAATTGAGAAATTACTTTCCAATTAAATTTTTCAGCAACTCGCTGAATACCCCTTTTTGAGAGAGTAGTATTATGATGTAAATGTCTCACTCTTGCCAGTAAGTGATCAATATGAGCGCGAATGAAGGTTTCAGAGTAAGAAGATTGATTTGCTTGAATAAAGCAAACTGTTTTTTGATTCACTTTTTGATTCATCCTAATTTGAATAATATTCTGATCCAAGTTTTTGATGAAGTAAAGCTAACCTTTTTGATCGTGTTGTAACAATTGATTGCTCCCTACTTAAAATAAAATCGCGAATCTTGCCTCTAATACCTTGTTTAAAGCCATAATTCCGAATAGCTGGTAACCAATCTGTCCGCTTTCCTAACACTGCATGAGCGTAGTCGCCTTCATGCCAGATATCAACTTCTTGATACAAGAAAACTTCAGTTTCTGTATGATCAGCTAAAGCCAAAATCGTCACATTGTTAATATCTTCATCCACTGGCTGGATCTCTTCTGGATGATACTGTTTTAAATTTGCCTGCTTGCGTGGAGTAGGAAATGCGAGAATTAATCGACCTCTTTCACTCAATAGTTGTCTTAATGCTTCATGTAATATAGGTCTATCTGCAATGGCTATGTGTTCATATACATCGAGCAGCACAATCAGGTCAAATTTACCATCAAGTATGCCTTCTGTTAGTGGACCTTCTACAAAAGATAGTCTTGGAGAGCCGAAAAGTTTTCTAGCGATTTCCAGTGATTTTGGGCTAATATCAAGTCCAATAACTTCTGATTCTGGCCAACAACGACTCATTCTCCAGGAAATATCACCAATACCACAGCCGATTTCCAATATACGTTGAGGATTACTTGGTGTCCATTGCTCGACTGTCAGCCACGCACCTTCAATCCGAGGATTTCCTTCTACAAATCCTCTTATTTTTTCATTTATCTTGATATCGTAGTAATTCTTGACTTGCGCTATGTCTTTATTCATGATTCCGTCACTATCCTATTAAGAATACATTGTTTAAAATCTGTAATTATTTAGGGTAATAATTGTAGTTTTTATCATAAATAAGCAATACTTTTATTGTTTATTTCCTACTTTATTTTATTGACTATCCATTCACATTCTTCTACATACTTAGCGTGACCTGGATACCAATAATATTCCCTACTTTGTCCATAAATCGTCACCTCAAATGGACAAATATGCTCTATGGTTTGAAACTTTTTTCGAGTCTTTTGCTCTGCAAAGTGAACTTTAATGGTATATTTTCCTAAATACAATCTTAATTTAGGAATTCTGCAAATTAGATTAAACACACCTGGTTCGCGGCATATTGCTAATTCGGAATCTAATGTCAAGATATGCAACACGGGTTGTTGCATAGAATCATATATCTGAAAGGAAACTGCCGCACCTTTTATCGGTATTGGTGTAGAAATCTGAAAATTTACCTCCATCGGTTCGCCATGTATTTGAGTATTATTGGTTTCTGAAGTAACCAAGTCAATACGTGTAATTTTTGGGTCGTAATCAGACGGAAAATCCAAGTAGACCAATTGTTCGGTTTCCCCTTTGCTTAGATATGTGGCAATTCCTTCTTCGGTTTCTCCTTGATAAATACATTGCCCTTTAGATAGCATCACACAGTTTTGTGTTAAGCTAGAAATAGCTTGCATATTGTGGCTAACAAACAATACAGTTCTACCCTGCTCTGCCACGTCTTGCATTTTGCCAATACACTTCTTCTGAAACTGTGCATCCCCCACCGCCAAAACCTCATCCACAATCAAAATCTCCGGTTCTAAATGCGCCGCCACCGCAAACGCCAACCGTACATACATCCCCGAAGAATACCTCTTCACAGGCGTATCTAGAAACTTCTCCACCTCTGCAAAAGCCACAATCTCATCAAACTTGCGCTTAATTTCCTCCTTACCCATACCCAAAATAGCACCATTGAGAAATATATTTTCTCTCCCGGTCAACTCTGGATGAAACCCAGTCCCTACCTCTAATAAACTGGCAACCCTACCCTTAATTTTGATGCTTCCTGTAGTCGGTTCTGTAATGCGGCTTAAAATCTTTAATAGCGTTGATTTACCTGCCCCATTACGCCCAATAATTCCAACTCTATCACCTTGTTTAATTTCAAAAGATAAATCTTTTAAAGCCCAAAATTCTTCAAAAGCAGGATTTTCTGCCTTCTCTTTGGGATTAATTAAACTACCAAGAGATTTAACTTTATTAGTAATTACATCTCGCAGTGCTGTATAGCGTTCCTGCTGCTGATGTCCAATAATATATTTTTTACCGAGATTTTCAACGCGAATAACTGTATCTGACATAAGTATTAATTTATCAATTTGAAAATTATTGATTTGACGGCTTATATATCTCAAGATTAGGCTAAATTTAGCATTTAATTATAGAAGTAGCCAAATTACCCACCTATAGTATATTATTAGCTCACTTATAACACACTTATTTTATAAGTTGCCAGTAGTTATCCCCTATATTTGAATAGGATTTTCTCCTCAGCTTGTTTAAATTCAATATCAAATAAATCAAACACAACTTCCCTACCCAATAAAACTTCTTGGCAATCCTCATTTTGTAACCAGGCAACAGGAGCAGAAAAGGTATAATTGTCAATCTGCATTTCAACTTGTCGGAGTACATATTGTACACTCCCCCCTACTCCTTCTCCATTACTCAGAACTTCTCCTTGAGAAAGGGCATATCCTAAGTCTGTGCCTAAATAAAATGTAATTAGGCTAAGATCTGAACCAGAATCTACAAGCATTTCCAGGAGTTTAGAATTTTGAAAAGTTAGACAGACTTCGTATTTTGGCTGCCAATCATGTTTTTTGACTGTTCTAAAACGCACTGGGAAAAACTTCACTGGCTCAACAAATTCGTTCTCGTAGATCCGTTCAGTGATGTAGTCAGAAGATTTTAAGTTCTGAAGGTCAATTTGCTGTGTCATGATTCTATAATCTTGGTGATGAGCTATTACACCATCCTTAGTGTAAATAATCCATTCTCCACGATATTGTTTTAGTTTTCGGTAATTTGCTTTACGCCATTCTTTGGCACTATTGTATTTTTCGTTCATATTTAGCTGAGTTTATAAACATCATACAGCACTTTCCGGTGTTATGAGGTACATATCCAGCGGGCAAGATGCCCGCACTACAATAGTTTCATGGTTCAAGTTTGTACCTCATTAGAGCGAAATCTGCTGTAATAACTATTATGATGGAAACCATTCAGGATTGAGAATTTCTCTTAAAGAATAAGGACAAGTTTCAGGGAAAGATAATGGTGGATTTATCTGATACATGATTGATTAGCTCACTACATAGCTTTTTCAAAATCATCTGTAGTGTTACACAAGAATTCAGGATTTAATATTTCTTGTATATCATAAGGACAAATTTCTGAAAACGTACTTAATACTAAACCTGTTTCTGCTGATGCTTCTCTTCTCGCATTTCGATAAGCTTTGGGTAAAATATCAGGAATGTATTGTTTCAAACTTGGTTTTTCATTGAGTATATCTTGTAAATCATCTCTTTGGTTGGCAATGGTGGTAAACCAACTAATAGAACGTTTAGAAGATTGGTATTGCCATTTTAGCAAATGAGTTAATAAAATTATTAACCGATTTTTTAACTCATTTTTTTCACTAATGCCCATACTATCTAACTCTTCTGCCAAGTTCTCCCAATCCAAAGCTGTTATATCTCGACTAGCTAAGGCTAATTTTTGTTGAGTTAACCAATCCATGAAATCTGTTTCGTAGAGAGGTGATTTAGACATAAAACTAGTAATGATTACCTTTGTACCGGACAATTTTTCAACCCTATTGATCATTAGGTAAGCTGATACCTTGTTCTAATAACAATTGTCGTAATTTAGCTACTTCTAATTCAGCAGAGTCTGCCCGTTGCTTTTCCTGTTCTGCCCGTTGTTTTTCCTGTTCTGCCCGTTGCTTTTCCTGTTCTGCCCGCTGTTTTTCTCGTTCTTCTGGTATAGGCAACCAATTATTCTCTTTATCATACCAACGTAACCACTGTCTAGTTAGTCCTTGATATTCTCCCTCCCATAATCCTAAACCCAATTCAGCTTCTTCTAGCCATACTCCTAATCCATTAATAGAGAGCGGTTGATAACGGTTCATTACCAAACCAAAACAGTTAAATTCATTAGTATAACGGTTATAGACAAAATAATAGGGGATTCTGAGAATTTGCTCATATACTGTCCATTTATTAGGAGGTTGATTAACTTCCCGTAAATTTCTGCCTAAGTCTTCGTTTTCTGTTCCTGGAGATATTAATTCTACTACCACAAAGGGGTATGTTCCTTCATACCAAGTAACATAGCTTAATCTTAATTCTGTTTGTTCATAAAAACGGGATACCCCCAAAACTGCAAACCAATCAGGGCGTTTGTACCATTGTGTATGCTTGCTGTCATAGTATAAATTTAAGTCACTACCTGTAAATACATTATCTTCTGCATAAGAAGGTGGACGAAAAGTGCTACGCAATAATTCTGGTTGTAAAAGGTGAAATTCGTCTGGCAACCCTGGCTCCTCTGGATCTTCGCTAGGTAAATCATACATCGTTGGCAGTGTTTGTTGAGGAGGTAATGGCTCATAGCTGGGTTTGTTATACACATCGCTTTGATACATTGTTAATTATCTCCTGTATTTAATCACTGTTGCCATAGGTCTTAATCCCAGAATAATGTAGTGTTTCGTAGTCAATAGTAGGAAATATTTTCCTGCTATTGACGTTTGCGGTCGGTTTGACCAGTCATTATTTCTAAGTAAAGTTTGCCTCAACCTAGTTATCTAAGCTTGTTAGGGTAAAGACACTTTCCTTTCGGAATGTTTAATCAGTACCGACAGATCATGGAACTAGCGAATCCCAAGGTGTCATGACTTAAATAACGTTTACCCTTTGACTACCCTTCGACATAGCTCAGGGCAAG
This sequence comes from Dolichospermum lemmermannii CS-548, assembly GCF_028330815.1. Classification (NCBI taxonomy): domain Bacteria; kingdom Bacillati; phylum Cyanobacteriota; class Cyanophyceae; order Nostocales; family Aphanizomenonaceae; genus Dolichospermum; species Dolichospermum lemmermannii. Next base: position 5,529 of record NZ_JAQMTJ010000326.1, on the reverse strand, counting down.
TCGCTCAGGGTGGTCTGGTTCACATCTAATCCGTATTACTACTTTTTAGAATGATCCCAAGATTCAACTATAGATTGATTATCACTGACATAACCATGAAATCTTGTTCTTAGAGAGAGAATTCAGACAGAAAATATCAGTGAAAATAACTTTTCCATTCTAGCAAATGATCTTAAATCACATCTGCAAAAGTTCGTTCCATCTTCCGAAAATACCAAATTCCACTCACTAATAGTAAAACAACTAGAGCCATGGAGAGAATAAAACCTGGTAAATATAACTGGGAGTTACCGCCCAAAATTGCCCATCTAAAACCATCAATTACTCCCACCATTGGATTTAAGGAGTAGAGAAACCGCCACTTTTCAGGAACTATAGTGCTACTAAATCCTACGGGTGAGATATATAAACCAAACTGGACAATAAATGGGACAATAAACCGGAAATCTCGATACTGCACATTTAAGGAAGCCAACCATAATCCTGCACCCATTGAAGCAGCAAAGGCCACACCAATAAATAATGGTAAGGTTAAAATTCGCCAAGTGGGAACAAAGTTATACCATGCCATCAAAGCCAATAAAATTATCCCAGAAATCATAAAATCCACAAAGCTAACTACTACCGCGCTAGTAGGTACTACCAATCTGGGAAAATAGACTTTTGATAGTAAATTGGCATTGGTAATTAAACTATTACTACACTCTGAGAGGGAATTGGAAAAGAACTGCCAAGGTAACATGGCGGAAAATACAAGAATTGGATAGGGCGCACCTTCAGAAGGTAATTTTGCCAATTGCCCAAATACTACTGTAAATACTACCATTGTCAAAAAAGGGCGAATTAGCGCCCAAACAATCCCAATGGCTGTTTGTTTATATCTAACTAAAATATCTCGCCAAGCTAGGAAGTAAAATAGTTCTCTATATCGCCATAAATCTTGCCAGTATTGCTTTTCTGTCCGCCCTGCTTCAATTATTAGTTCTGGTGGAGAAGTGGTTTCTTTCATGACTCTGATCTAGCTAACCTCATATTTACCATCATTTTCACGACATCTTGTATTTTATAAGAACATAGGCTGAAAACCCCGGAATTAACTCGTAGTTTTCTGTTTTTCAATAGCAGTTAGGTTTATCTAATTCCTTTCAAAAACTAGATTTGCTTCCGATTGAACTCTGACTTAATTAGACTCACAAATACACTAATAATTTTTTCTGGTTGATTTATATAATACTCATCTAAATCAACTACCACTAGATTACCAGTTAATTGCAAAAACACCCATTGATTGCCATTGGTAACACAACCATAAATATTTTCAACATTATTTCCCTCCGATTGATTTAATTGAGCAGCAGCAATCATTTCGGCAATACATTGAGCGAATCCTTGTTTAAGATTATCATTTTTCGCCTCCACCAAAGCAATCACAGGAGATGTTACATATAACTGTTGAGATGATAAACCGATTAAGAAATCGCAAAATCCATTTAAACCTTGCTCAATATTAACATTAAAATCAATTCCTGAGAATAAACTAATTTTATTATCTAATAATCTTCTTACTTCAATTAAAACAGGGGCAATAATCATTTCTGATTTGGCTTTCTCTGTACTAATTGCTTGAGCTAAGGGAATATTATTTTGTAAGTATTTGATAAAAAAAGCATCAACTGTTAACTGGTCGAAAGCAGTGAAAACATTTGTTCTTTCTTCAATATTAATGCCAAATATTTTAGTGATTCTCTCTAGAGTAAAGTCACTATAAGCCATTTCTTATCACCTTAATTTTGCTTAATGTTTTGGCTGAGTTTATAAACATAATAAATATTATGATGGCAACCATTCAGGATTGAGAATCTCTGTTAAAGAATAAGGACAAGTTTCCGGGAATATTGTTGGAGATAGTTCAGATTTACGAATTGTATTATTTCTAGCTTTGGTGTAAATTTTATCTATGATTTTTTCACAATGATTATAAAGAACTTTAGACTCTAATAATAAATCTAATTCAGACCTAAAATTATCAATTTCTTCAATCCATCCTTTGGCACAATAGAATCTCTCTGCTTCCCAATATTGATAAAGAAGTAAATGCTTAATAAGTTGTCTCAAGTAACTTTCTACTTTACGCCTTTGTTCGTTTCCCAATGCGGTGATTTCCTCAATCAAATGTTCCCAGTCAATATTTTCTAAATCCCGATTTTGCAGTTGGGTAAGGGTAATATCCAACCACTCCGGATAATCTTGTTCATAAATTTCGCCATTTGCTTGTGTAGGTGGCATTTTACTTACTCAATTACAGTTTAAATATTGATGTTTGATTTTAATCTCAGCGATGTTTCACCTAACTATTTTAGCAAAAGTTCCCGACTGGATCAGATTTTTTTCATGATTCTAATCTCGCGTCTACCATCATTTTCACCACATCCTGCATTTTATATCTAGCTTCCCATCCTAACTGGTTCTTAGCCTTACTCGGATTACCTCTACCCACAGCCAAATCTGTAGGTCTGAACAGGCTACTATCAACTACTACATGATCATGCCAATCTAAATTTACAGATACAAATGCTGCCGCGACAAAATCTTCCAGGGAAGTGCTTTCTCCCGTTGCAATTACATAATCATCTGGCTGTGATTGTTGCAACATTAAATACATTGCTTTCACATATTCTTGCGCCCAACCCCAGTCCCGCTGAATTGACATATTACCTAAATATAATTTTTCCTTACTACCTTGGGCAATCCGACAGGCAGTAGCAATAATTTTTTGAGTGACAAATCTTTCTGGACGCAGGGGAGATTCATGATTAAATAAAATGCCAGAACAGGCAAATAATCCGTAAGCTTCTCGGTAGTTAGCTACTTCCCAAAAAGCCGCAGCTTTAGCCACAGCATAAGGACTTCTGGGACGGAATGGAGTATTTTCTGCTGCTGCTACATTGCCAGTATCACCAAAACATTCACTCGAACCTGCATTATAAAGTTTAATGGTCGCGCCTAAAAACCGAATGGCTTCTAATAAATTTAGTGTGCCTGTAGCTATACTTTCTAATGTTTCTACAGGTTGTCCAAAAGATAAACCGACGGAAGTTTGTCCGGCCAAATTATAGACTTCATCTGGTTGGATTTTTGTCAGTACCTGTAAGACGCTACGGAAATCAGTCAAGGACATTGACTCCAGCTTTACTTGGTCTTTAATTCCTAAGTGGACTAAATTCTGGAAAGGGGAGATTTGGGCATCTCTGGAAGTTCCACAGACTGTATAGCCTTGTTTTAGCAGTAATTCTGCTAAATATGCGCCGTCTTGTCCAGATACTCCACAAATGAGAGCTTTTTTCATGTCAATTCATTACCCAGAAGTCTTTAACACTGTTACCTCCAAGCATCCGAGATTGCCTATAGGTAAATTCTCCCACAGAAGGATTACGATGGGGATGAATTACACCTGTTGCTTGTTGCCAAAGTTCGGCTGGGGCAAGAGATATCTCATACTTAGATCCATGCTTATGCACATGATACCATTTTGTTTCTTGGCACTCTTCGCACCAAAAAGCCTCTAACCACTCACCAGTTAAAGAAACTGTAGTTTTATTGGCGACTAAAATCATCGCTTCTCGACGAGGAATACCCCGCTCTTGTAGTTGTCCGGCTTGTTCGGCAAATAGCCCGTGTTTTTGACTAACACTATCTATATAGCAGCCATGTATGGGACAATGGATAGCCCTGCGTTGGGAACGTTTCCGATTTCGCTCACACCTTTTCTGCACTTTAGCCCCCTGATCACTAACTAAACAATAGATCGTAAGAAGGTTGCATGGGAGGGACTGAGATCAAAAAGACCATCAAAGCCCAACTCCTGATTCAACATCGTCTGAGGTATTAAATTTTGTTAACTAAGTTGTCTAAAAATTACTGAATTTGTTCACACACTGACGTTGATAACGCTGGAGTGACATTTCAAATTATAGCTTGTTCTAACACATTGATGTATTGTTTAGCGATGATTTCTGGCGTAAAGTTTGACTGCAAATATTCGCGGGAGGCATTACCCATTTTTTCTGCAAGTTGGCGATCGCTCTTTAAGTTGAGAATAAACTTAGATAGACTATCACTGTCTCCATTGTCAATGCTAATACCAAACTTACCATCTGCTATTAGCTGTCGCAAGTAGGAATCTTTTGGACAAATAGCTGCTATGGGTCTTCCCGCAGCTAAAGCTGGATAGAGTTTGCTAGGAGCAACTAAACTTTCTAAACCTGCTTCTACACTGACTAAGGATAAATCGCAAGCTGTCAGGGAATAAGGTAGCACACTTTTGTCTTGATAGGGGAGAAAGAGAAAGTTTTTTAATCCTAAACGAGTCACATCTTGAATAAAGCTTTCACGTTTGGGTCCACCACCAATACAAACGAATTGAATCGGTTCATCTTGTAATTTTTGAGCAGTTGCCAAAATTGTATCCGTATCATGACACCGACCCATATTACCAGAATAAAGAATTGTAAATTTGGTGTCCAAATTATGTTGTTTGGCAAACCAGTTTTTTTCTTTGGCAATGGGGACAATTAACTCAGAATCCCCCCAACTGTGAATCACAGACACCTTATCAGCCACTTCTGGACAGATTGCTATGACTCTCTCCTTCATAGCAGGACTCAGAACAATAATCCCTTTAGATTTTTGCCAAATCTGGCGGTTGACTGCCCACCAAAACTTAGCTAACCAGTGCTTTTTGGAAACTACTCCTAAAGCGATCGCAATATCCGGATATAGATCATAAATTAAGCATATATAGGGAAATTTTAATAACAAATGAGCGAAATATCCGGCTATTGATAAAAAAGGAGGTGCTGAAGTTAATAGAAATACATCATTTTTGCGAGCATTCTTGATAATATGGAGAAAAGTCCGCAATGTAAATAAAACACCATTCACAGCCTTCCCCCGAATCCTCTTAGACCAAAGCTGAGTAGATCGGGATCTTTGGACGCGAATGTTGCCTAATTGCTCTAAGGCTGGGGCTTTAGCCGTAGTAAAAGCGTACCCTGGTTGTCCAGTGAATACTCTAATCATGATTCCTTGTTTCTCAAGCTGTTTGACTAGTTCTTCAATCAACTGTCCGGTTGCAGCATAGTCTGGAGGAAAAAACTCGGTGATTACAGACAAAGTAGTTAGTTTATGATATAAAGCATCACTAGGTTCAGAAGGCAGAACAGCTTCCATTGAATGCAAAGGAGATATTAGAGAACTCTTATGATTTGACATTGTTTTAGTTGTAAGAGTAGATATCTGAACACTATTTAACTCTGTATGAGTTTTTGTTAAATATTGATTTTCGTTGATGGTTTGAATTTTTCTGCCTTTCATTTAGTGCCATTCTTGATTATAACCCACATTCCGCACCCCAAAATGTTACAGAGGGAAATTACGGAGATGAAAATCAAAGGGAGCATCAAAACAAACAGATAAAGTGAAAAAAGGCATTTGAGAAACAGTAAATCACCAAAAATGTCATCAAAATCT
>NZ_JAQMTJ010000325.1:0-4562 GCF_028330815.1 Dolichospermum lemmermannii CS-548 | reverse complement strand
GCCAGGATCAAACTCTCCATTTTGGTTCGTCTGTAGCTCTTTCAACCGTTTTTACAACCACGGTCAGGTTATTTTCTTTTTCTGACGCAGGGTACTTGTTGTATTCTGGCTTTCAAACTATAATATTTTCAAGGTTCGGTGCGACTTAGGCGTGGCGTTTTTCTCGCTTCGCTTCAGGCACTTATTTAATATATCGAACCTGCTTTGGTTTGTCAACTACTTTTTCAAACTATTTTGGAATTTGTTTTTTATTCGCCTGAAAACTGCTCACTATGCTGGGTTTAGTCCACAATAGGTTAGGAATTGTTGACTCAAGGAAGAGTAGATAGTGAATTTTCAGTCGGTAATAGCGGTATTGCATCAGTTTTGGGGACAGCGTGGCTGCTTGATTGCCCAGCCCTATGATATGGAGAAGGGCGCGGGTACTAAGAATCCCCATACTTTTTTGAGGGCTTTGGGTCCTGAACCTTGGGCTGTGGCTTATGTTGAACCTTGTCGTCGTCCTACTGATGGACGTTATGGCGAAAATCCGAATCGGTTTCAGCATTATTATCAATATCAGGTTTTAATTAAGCCTTCACCGGATGATATTCAGGAAATTTATCTGGATTCTTTACGGGCATTAGGGATTCGTCCTGAAGACCACGATATTCGGTTTGTGGAGGATAATTGGGAAGATGCGACGGTGGGGGCTTGGGGTACGGGCTGGGAAGTTTGGTTAGATGGGATGGAAATTACTCAATTTACCTATTTCCAGCAATGTGGCGGTATTGATTGCCGTCCTGTATCTATTGAGATTACTTATGGGTTGGAGCGATTGGTGATGTATCTCCAGCAGGTTGAGGCTATTACTAAGATTCAGTGGACGGATAACATTACTTATGGTGATGTTCATCTTCAGGGTGAGATTGAACAGTGTACTTATAATTTTGAAGCGTCGAATCCTGAGATGTTGCTGACTTTGTTTGGTTTATATGAGCAGGAAGCTACTCAATTAACTGAGCGAGGTTTGGTTTTACCTAGTTTGGATTATGTGATTAAGTGTTCTCATGCTTTTAATTTGCTTGATGCCAGAGGGGTAATTTCGGTGACGGAACGGACTCGTTACATTACCAGGATTCGACATTTGGCTAGAAAGGTGGCTCATTTATATGTTGAGCAAAGGGAAAAGTTAGGTTTTCCGTTGCTGAAAGATACCGTAAGATAAGATTTTTGGCGTTGCCTAATTGAAGTATGAATAAGCTCACGCAAAGGCGCAAAGTCGCAAAGGTAAGAGTTTTAAACATGAAAGCCAAAGAATTCATATTTAAATATGGCTTCGTCACGCAGGCTATCAGCAACGCCAAATTTTTCACCCCTCCAGTGTAGGAGGGTTGCAGATGTTGATTTTACAAATAGTGGTGTGTGTCAAATGATAAATGTAAGTGCAGTTTTAGAACCAATTGCAGGTTGGTTTCGTTCTCTAGGTGTTCCTGAAGCGGTTGTGCATTGGGGACATCCAGCGATGATGGGGATTGTGATTTTTGTGGTAGGGACTTTTGTGGGGGTGACGGGTTGGCGCGGAAAGTTGCTGGAGGGGAGAAGGATAAGGATGCAGCTATTCAAAGCCGTAATGCTCATCGTCAATTAGCTCCTTGGTTGTTTGTATTTTTGGCAGGTGGCTATACTGGTGGGATTTTATCTTTAGTGATGCAGCAAAAACCACTGTTTGAAAGTCCTCATTTTTGGACGGGTTCACTGGTACTAATACTGTTGTTAATTAATGGTGTAATTTCTCTAAGTGGATTTTTTGGAAATAAAGCTGGTTTGCGTGCAGTTCATGCTTATTTGGGGTCTACAACTCTTTTGATTATGTTTGTTCATGCTGTATTAGGGTTGAATTTGGGGATTTCTTTGTAATGTTGTGATTGCCAAAGCTGCTGAAGATGAATTATATCTTTCCCAAGCAGGTTAAATATTTATGCGGTATTCTCTGAACTGGGTGCTTTGGCAATTAAATTTTTATGATGCAGACGACTGGAATAATTATCTGTCTTAGTTATATTTTGGGTTTGCTGTTTACGGCTATTCCTTGGGGTGGTGTGTGGATTCTGCTGTTGGGTGTGGTGGGAGCGGTTTTCTTTCGCCGCATATATGCTAATCTGCGGCAATTTGCTCTCAAAAAAGAAAATGCCGTTACGAAACAGAAAACAGTAGTTAATAACTGGGCAGGTACTCCCCATCCTAGAATATGGTTAATAGCTGGTGTTGTGGGTTTATTGGCTACTGTTTATTTGCAATTGCGTGTTCCTCAACCGGGAATCAAAGATATTAGTCAATTTGCAGATGGGGATAATAGTAATCTTGAACAATTGGTGATTGTCCGGGGGTTGGTGGATAGTAATCCTCGGATAACTCGTAGTCAACGAGGACAATTTTGGTTGGTAGCGACTCAATTAGATGAGGTAAAAAATGACCAGGGTCCTGCGGGGACTCCCAAGGGGGTGACGGGGAGGTTATATGTGACTGTACCGATACTCCAATCTACTGGGTTATATCCTGGACAACAAATTGCGGTGACTGGATTTTTGTATAAACCGACTGCGGCTTCCAATCCTGGTGGGTTTGATTTTCAGAAATATTTGCGACAAGAGGGGACTTTTGCGGGTTTAATTGGTAGGCAGATTAATATTTTGGATGATGAACGTCCTTGGGGATGGTGGCAAGTTCGTGAGAAAATTGGGCGATCGCAAGCTCGTTTATTAGGTGTTCCTGAAGGTCCCCTTGTCAGTGCAATGGTCTTAGGTAGTAAAGCTGTTGATTTACCCCATGATATCCGGGATTTATTCGTAAAAGCAGGTTTAGCTCATGCTTTAGCTGCATCTGGGTTTCAAACTTCTCTAATTTTGGGTGTAGTTTTACAGCTCACAAGACGTACAAATAAAGCGACGCAGATTATCCTGGGTAGCTTGGGATTAATTACTTTTTTGTTTTTATCTGGTTTTCAACCTGCGGTATTAAGAGCCGTAATTATGGGTTTTGCGGCTTTGCTGGGTTTGGCTTTGGAAAGAAATGTGAAGCAATTGGGATCTTTGTTAATAGCGGCAACTTTATTATTGTTGTTTAATCCTCTATGGATTTGGGATTTAGGTTTTCAATTGAGTTTTTTAGCGACTTTGGGATTAATTGTCAGTGCATCTGCAATTACTCAACGTTTAGATTGGCTACCACCTGCGATCGCTTCTTTAATTTCTGTGCCTTTAGCAGCAACGATTTGGACTTTACCCCGATTGTTGGAGTTTTCTAGTGTCATTCCTATTTATAGTGTGCCTCTGAATATTCTAACTACACCATTTATTTCTGTTATTAGTATTGGGGGAATGATTGGCAGTTTGGTAAGTTTGATTTCTCCAGATTTAGGTGGTACTTTAGCCAGTTTTTTATATTATCCCACCCATTGGTTAATTCAAATGGTGGAATTTTTTGCTAATTTGCCAGGCAGCTTGGTGGCAGTTGGGAGTATATCAATTTGGCAAATGTTGACTATCTATCTTTTAATTATTTTAGTTTGGTTAGTTCGGTGGTGGCAAAAACGTTGGTGGTTTGCAAGTTTAATTGCAGTTGGTTTGGTGATTTTTCCTGTTTGGCATTCTGCTAATAATTTGGTGAGAATTACTTTGTTAGATACTAAAAATGAACCTGTTTTAGTAATTCAAGATCGGGGGAATATTACGGTCATTAATGGGGGGAATGAAGGGACTGGTAGATTTACTATTTTACCATTTTTAAGGCAGCAAGGAATAAATCAAATTAATTGGGCGATCGCTAGTAAGTTTCCTGGTTATACCAATGATGCTTGGTTGGAAATTATGCAAAGTTTACCAATTAAGAATTTATATGAATATACTCCTAAGTTAGCAGACAATATTGCAACTCAATTACTACAAAAGGAACTGCAAAAACAGCAAGGAATCTATCAAAATTTAGCAGTTGGTCAATCTATAAATAATCCGACAATTACAGCACAATTAATTAATGATGAAGTACCGATTTTAAAGTTACAAATTTTTAATCAGAATTGGTTATTGGTAGGAAATATTAAGTCTCAACAAATTGCAGAATTGATTAAGAGCGGGGATTTATCTTCTCCCCAGGTGTTGTGGTGTCCATCAGAATCTTTACAGGATTTAGTTTTAGCACTCAAACCACAAATAGCGATTGCTCCTGCTAATAATCTAGATAGTAAAGTATTATCTTCTTTGAGTAAAGGAGAAACAAAACTTTTCTCGACTGGTAAAGATGGTGCAATTCAATGGACACCCAATGGGAATTTTCAAACTTTCATTCAGACGACAGAAAATAAATCTTCTGTTTTGTAATACATCTTGATTTTGTTTCGCGCAAAGACGCTAAGGAGCAAAGACGCAAAGGAAGAAAGAGATATAACCCACCTTCCGCACCCTAAACTGTCACACAACGAAAAATGGTCGTTTGGGGATTTGATATTAGCGATCGCCACCTAAGATTTCGACGATTTTGTATCAAAATTATCCTCACAGGTATTCAAAAATCCGAAATTACCG
>NZ_JAQMTJ010000324.1:0-44252 GCF_028330815.1 Dolichospermum lemmermannii CS-548 | reverse complement strand
TCGGTAATTTCGGATTTTTGAATACCTGTGAGGATAATTTTGATACAAAATCGTCGAAATCTTAGGTGGCGATCGCTAATATCAAATCCCCAAACGACCATTTTTCGTTGTGTGACAGTTTAGGGTGCGGAAGGTGGGTTCTAAACTTAATCCTTCAACTCTCAATAAATCACTATCATTAGAAACAAGAATAAAATCTTTAATAATAGCAGTTGCAGCAATTAAAATATCCTCTGTTTGGATTGGTAATCCTCTTAACCTGAGATTTGCATGAATTTCTGCCGCTTTTTCTAAAATCGCTAAATCATCCAAGAAAATGATTTCAAAATCCCTACAAAAATCATCAAATCTTTCTAATTGTTTACTTGCTTTTACTGCAAACAAACCTCTTTTAACCTCAAAATAAGTAATGCAACTAATAGATATTAATTCTTCTTGTGAACGTAATTCTTCTAATCTTTCCTTAATTATGAGATTATTTTTGATAGCAAAAGAAACTATGTTGGTATCTAATAAATAAGTCATTTTTTATTTCCTTTTAACTGCTTCGTCAAAAATAGCTATTTGTTCAGGAGTTAAATCATCTAACAATCCTGACAGCATTTCTACAGACAAAATACCGCTACAACGTTTTTTTAAGTCTTGATCTTCCATAATATTAAACTCCTCAATAGATAAATTTTTCTGAAATATGTTACATAAATGCTGAATCATTTCCTCATCATTCAGTTCTTCTTTAAACAAAGGACGTTCTTCCATTAAAATAGCCACAATTTTCTCAATTCTGCTGATCATGGATTCTTGTTGAAGTTCTGTTGATAACATAATATTTCCTCCAGAAAAATGTAAATGATATTCAGGTATGTTATTTATTGTAGCATTTTTTAGTTTTGTGATGTCTGTTTATTACTCCAGTGTTAATTTTTGAGTAATAGATTGTGTCAGATTTTGAATTTAATTGTTTTATGATTAAGTTTTGTATATGATGCAGTTTAATCATTAGTATACTGTACAGGCGCACAATTTTGGAACATTGAGATTCATCTACGTAATGCTGCTACTTTAGGTATTGTTGATAATCAGTGGCTAGAAATGCGATCGCAGTGATCGCCAAAGGCATCACGTCGTGGTAAAACTAAGTTTCCATTTAGTCTTGACAATGGTAAGCTTTTAACTATATTCATAAATGAGGAATTCACAATTTAACCTATAGTTAATCATCAATAGTTATGATTATTTTTTTAGATACCTCAATTCTTAAATCATGATCAGGATTAATTTTAAAATACAAGTGATAAACTATAGGAACTGTCAATGATATTTGATAGTTTGCGTGGCGTAGCCATAAAAATTCAAGTATTATCCGGTGGGTAATGCCCACCCTACGGATATTTCCAAAATCAAATATCAGTCCTATATTACTTTGAAAAGCACTTTCTTAAACTGCAAAGTTTGTGAAAAGAGAAAATATATTATGCTTTTTTATCCTTGAGATTTATCTACAGGATTTTTGTTTTATCTTCGTAATTTCCAAATTAATTTTAATCAAGGAGGATCAAATGAGAAAATTCATTAAAAGCTTTCTAGAACTTACCAGTGATAAAAGCTTCATGCACATGATTGAAGTTATTGAGGTAATAGTTGCAAAATTACTATCTCTACTTATGGTAATAGTAATTCTTGCAACACTTGGTGATTTAGCAATATTTATTTTTAAGGAAATACTTTCTCCACAAGAAGGTAGTTTTAGCAAGACATTGTTTCAAACTTTCGGTTTATTTCTCAATGTTTTAATTGCTTTAGAAATACTAGAAAATATTACTGGCTATCTCAAAAAGCACGTTTTACAAGTTGAACTAGTTATTGTTACTTCTTTAATTGCTATTGCCAGAAAAATTATTATTCTTGACCTGAAAGTTACTGAAGGTATCGAAATTATCGGTTTAGGTATTGCGATTCTTTCTTTATCAATTAGTTATTTGATAATTCGGAGTAATAATTCTCAAAAAGGGAATTAAATGCGGATTATTGCTATTAATCTATTATTTTTTTCAATTTTGTATTTTGAATGGGAGTAATGGTTAGAGAAGCTATGGTATATTCAGAGGTGGTGCGGCCGTGAATATGGCGAAAATTAACTCTACTACCACAAAATCTGATAGCGTGGCATCAGCCAGAGAATTTGTTTAGACACACTCAGTAACTCGATGACAGGCAAAAACGCAACACAGAATGCATTTCTGCGGTTGGTGTCCAGTAAGGTCGAAGTTTCCGAGTCAGCATCTCGCTACTCGTTGCTTCCTGGTAAAGAAATGGTAATTGGACGTGACCCCATCTGCCAAATTGTCTTGGATGCCATGATATACCGGATGGTATCTCGTCGTCATGCGGTAGTTCGTCCCCTTTCTTTAGTGACCAATAGCGGTTGTAGCTGGGTAATTTGTGATTTAAATAGCGCCAATGGCACTTTTTTAAATGGAGAACACTTAAAAGGATGTCAAGAATTACATTTAGGCGATCGCATTTCCCTTGGCGCTGATGGACCACAATTTATTTTTGAGTATGAAGTTATTGCTCAAAAAACGATAATTAATGTGAGTAAAGCGACAGTATTATCATCTATCAATAACCAAAGTCTGTCATCAAAGCAGGATTCTGTAAGCTTCACACAATTGTTTCCTATTATCTCTACTGGTAAGGATTTAACTCGCAAAGCCTACCTGATCCCAGGAATCCTCACGGTAGTTTTTGTGGTGTTAATGTTTGCTAGTGTGGGTCATCCTCAAGCCAATCAAGTAATTGTCGGATCTTATATCGCTTTTGCGGCTTACTACTTTGTTTATCAATTATGTGGTAAGTCTAAGCCTTGGTGGGTACTCATAGCTGCGGCACTGAGTACAATGTTAATTTTGCTGAGTCCTCTATTAGATTTATTCATCAAAGTATTCCGAGATATCTTACCTGGGACTTTAGATACGACATCTCCAGATGGTATTACCTTCACCGAATTATTCGTACGGATGTTTTTTGGGGCGGGGTTAATGGAGGAGTTGCTGAAAATACTACCAGTATTAGGGGCATATTGGATTGGAAATTCCTTACCTTCACCTTGGCGAGAACGGATTGGGGTTTGGGAACCCTTAGATGGCATTCTCCTGGGTACAGCTTCCGCTGTGGGCTTTACCTTACTAGAAACCCTTGGTCAATATGTCCCCTTAATTTCCCAAAATTCTGGTCAATCAGTGGGTTTACAGTTACTTATTCCCCGCATTTTAGGTTCTGTGGCTGGACACATGGCCTACAGTGGATACTTAGGCTATTTTGTTGGTTTGGCTGTGTTAAAACCCCTGAAAGGAAAGCAAATTCTCTCTGTGGGTTATTTGAGTGCTTCTGCACTTCACGCTTTATGGAATGCCACAGGTTCGATTAATGCTTTTTTCTTGGTGGTAGTTGGTGTTTTGTCCTATGCTTTTCTCATGGCAGCCATTCTCAAAGCCAGGGTATTATCACCAACAAGATCAAAAAACTTTGCAACCCGGTTTCTCGACCCAAAATAGCAGATAGCAGGGACAGGGAACAGAGTCAAAACTAAGTTTAAGAATCAGATTTTGAGAGATGTTGGAGGGCATAATCAGCGATCGCTAAAGTAATTTTTACTTGTTCTATTTCTGATAAATTTGCCCAATCTCGATGTTCAAAATCTCTAATTATAGATATCAATGTTTGTGGTTCACTACTTCGCATTGCATAGGCAAAAGGACGAGCTAAAACTAACAGATCATCCATTTCCCAACTGGGTAGTAAAGCCCGGACACATTCCACTAATTTCTCACTAGCTGATTTTTCAAGAATAGAAACTTCAGCAGCTTTTTGAGCAATTGCCGTGAGTAAAACTTCAGGCATAACCGAAAAAGCATTTTGCAAAGCTGACTGAAGATAATTAACTGTATTTTTACTAATGTTGTTATTTTCAATAACAGAAACTTGATCCCAAATTATATCTAAGTTTTGATAAAAATTATCGGCGCTGGTGATTAGTTCTGCGTCGGTGAAATCCTGCAAACCAAATTGTAGTTCTAGATGCTGAAAATAAGCTTCTGACGATTCATCAGCCAAATTCCAGGGATAAGTAGCATCTTCAGGTTCTAGTAGTGCTTCTATAAATTCTAAATCCAGATTCGATGGGACAATATTCACAATATTTAAATCCTTAGCTTGGTTTTTCATGTTCTTTTCCCTATTAATTCATTGTTCTTGTTGACAGCTACAACCTGAAGAATTGGATTTCCGTAAAATCATGGAAATAAACATCATCACCTGTTGCCATCAATAAATTTTAATCCAGCAGGTTGCAGGTAAATCAAATTCAACGGTTTTCAATCCTGACTCTTACTGCATTCTTCTGTGATAAATTCCCAAATGTCACCTTGAGAACTGCCAAACATTAACTGCATTCCCGATGTTAAAGCCACTTCTTCCCGCAGAATTTGTTGCCAACCATTGGGGCTTAAATACCAGGTAGTCCCATAGGTAGAGAAATCCTGTAGGTAATAAGTAATCATTGATGTAGTTTCATTGAGAGTATGCCGACATAAAATTTCCGCGTGCCGTTTAGAAATGTAAAGCTCGGGGATCACAATATCATTATCTTTCGTGCGACCGATGCGGGTAACACCAGGACGTAATAACCAAGTTTTCTCCCCTGGTGACAGTGATGGCTTTGCCCGCCCTAGGCATCGCAAATAAGCTGTATTCACCGGGGTAGCTATGCCAGAAATTTCCGGATCTGGTAGTTCTGTAACTCCTTCATCTACGCCTTTAATCAGTTCTCCATCAAAATCAGGATGGAGGTAGAGAACTGGTAAAGTCCAAGCTGGTTGATTGAATTTATACAGTGTCAACAGTTCTTGTCTAGCTGCTGCTACCGCCTCATCAATTAATTTACGCGATCGCAAATTAGCAGCAAAAGTTTGAATAAAACTATAACTTTCTGCATCAGCAATTTGATCACGCATTCCTAACACCGCTGGCACACCATGACGAATTAACACTTCTGCCAAACTACTAGCAGGGATAGCTTGGTGATTAGTTGCTGCTGGTTGCGCTCCCCAACAGGCGTTAAAAACTCCCAATTTTATCCCTGTCCGCGTTAAGACTTGAGCTAATTCTATCCCATTAATTTTGAGTTCATTTCCTAAAAATAATGAGCCTCCATCTGGATCTGGTAGTCCATGCCCGGCATAAAAAAACACATTATAAACTTTAGTTTCTAACTCTTGAATTAACTCTGTCTTCGTCGGTTGCACCAATGTCTTTACTGTACAAGGTGCATAACCAGCGGCAGTTTTGCCCACAGGACGACCTGCTAACAAGATTTTTTTCAGTAAAGATGCTTCCTGATCTAGTTGTAATTTATGATCATGTCCTAACACCAACAGAATATTTACAGCCCGGTCGGTTCGCAATTCTGGCAGAGGTTCAACTTCACGGATGGTGCGACTAAATAAAATATCCTGGGAAAGAGACATGGCTGATTGTCCGGCTTCTGGCTGCATAATTTCCCAAGGTAAAGCAATCAGATCAGGATCACGAATTTCTAACCGAAAGCGTAATTGAGTCTGTTGACCCATGGCCATCCCCCGACTCCGTTCCCAACTACTCAAAATCGCTCCATCAAATATCCATCGCCATAAATTGATGCCCAAGGATTGCATCAAACGACTACTATAGGGACTTGTATTTTGACCTTCAGCAGGTGAAATTACAGCTAAGGGTAAGCCATTAACTAATGGAGATGTTGAACCGGACGTAACATCTAATAGACTATGACCAGCAAACATTTGCTGCCAATCTCGCCAAACCTGATTAAGTTCAGCGGAGAAAACACAATCACGGAGAACATAACCACTGGGATATGGTGCTTGGACTACCCAAATGGCGAAGTGATCTGTGCCAGTATTCACTAGACGGGCGATCGCTATACTCGCCGAAGGCATTGCCAAATTCGGGCTGGACATGGATTGGTAGAAACTAAACGTTCAAAACACATATACAGATATTCTAGACAGAAGTAGCAAATTTAGTCATTAGTTAGTTGTCAGTTGTTAGTAGGGGCGAAGCATTTGGAAGATAAATTATCGGTCATTGCCAAAAATAGTTCTCCAAATGCTTCGCCCGTACAGTTGTTAGTTGTTAGTGGGAAAATTTATACCTGTCACCTATTGACAAGGACTAGGTTGACTTGATTGTAAAATAGAAATATCCTTCCCTAGATCTTGCAGTTCGGAAAAGTTAACTTGAACTATTTTAGAAGTTTCTAAGGCAGGATTGGATTTTTCACAGAGGCGCAAACGCACATCTGGATTATTTTCATTATTAGGATTAGTTTTTTTCTCTATAACTTGGAAAAAACTTTCAGCGGGAAAAGGTTGGTTATTTAAAGTTATGGAACTATTAGCTTGAATCACCCAATTAGGAGAGAGATTATCTAAAGTTCTTTGTATAGTTGAAGGTGGAGGCTGACTGGAAAAAGGAGTCGGAGAAGAAATTATTCTTGTTGGTGATTTGAATTGAAGTTTAAACCAATATCCCAATAAACCAGATAATAACGTTAATCCCAAAATAACAAACAACTGTAATGGTATTTGGGGAAGTTTGATAGTTTTATTTTCGGAAATAACTTGAGTTTTTTGATTATTAATAAAACTCTCACCATTGTGTGGATCATCTGATGAATATAATTCTGTGTCAGCTAAAAGATTAGAAATATCCGCTGTAATTCTTATATCTGGTTCAGAGTATTTGACATTGTAATGTATTAAGGCAATAGTAACATTATCATGTCCATTTTTAGTATTAGCAATTTCTATTAATCTTTGGGCAACATTTTCTATACTTGTTTTCCCAGAGAGGAGAGGCAATATTTCTGTTTCCCAAGATTCTTCTACTCGGTCAAAATCGCTCAAACCATCGGATGTGAGTAAGAAAACGGCATCTTCGTCAACAATAAAGCGTTGAGATGTGGGATGCAGTGAGGTACTTTTACTCATTCCCAAAGCCTGAACTAAGGAGCCAGAACCACTGTGTTGCAATGCTTCTCGGTAGAGAGCATAGCCCAAACGGACTTCACGGGACGCGACATCATCATCTAAAGTAACTTGATGACAACTATGGCGGGTAATCCAGTAGGCACGACTATCACCAACATGGGTAATATATATCTCATGGGCAATAGGCAAAGCCATGACAATAGTTGTTCCCATGCGTTGTCGTCCTTGACGATGTTCGCTATCATTACGCTGGCTGATTTTGTCATTGGCGGTTGCTACTGCTCGTTCTAAATCAGAAAGTAGCATGGAAGGATCTATGTTGTCTTTGGGAACTGAAGTAAGTTCTTTTATTTGTTGCTGAATGGTTTCAATTGCTAGGTTAGAAGCCACATTACCGCCCTCATGTCCACCAATACCATCACAAACAACTGCTAGGGCGTTATGCTGGGGTGGTTTAGTGATCAAAGTGTCGGCGGCAGGGTAACAAGCATCTTCGTTGCGTGGGCGGCTGGGGCCTGAGTCTGTTTTAGTATAGATTTTAATGGTGGTTGTTTGAGATTTTTCTAATTGGCTCAATCCTTGATCTAAAACTTTGATTAATTGTTCAGATGAGTTAATTTCCCCCTGAATTAGAAATTCACATACTTGTTGAATAAATGGGGCAATATTTGGTTTGGCATTTTTGAGCAGTTTCAGCCAAAATTCTCCCAATTGGGATAATGTTGGGGGGGTTTCTCCATCAAAACGCAATTCTAATAAGCGAATTAATACCCCTTCTACCCTTAATAGATAAGAGTCTAGAAGGCTAGATGCTACTCCTTCAATGCCTAGGGGCTGCCATAAATTAGCTAATTGCCACAGCCAATGAATTTGGCGGATTGATGAAGCTGCACTCCAAACAGTATCTAAACTACTACATAGATTTGCTTGAGTGATGGTTGCATCAGTTATTAATGGTGGTCTTTCTAATAGTAATATTTCTGTTTTGCTCTGCCCGTTACCTAAATTGAGAATTCCATAAACTTGTGGTATATGGAGACGATAGGGAATTAATTTCAGGTAAGGTCTAATTTTCTCTAAATCATCTAATTCAGGTATTTGGGGCAATAACCCAGGTTTAATATCTAAAAGTATGGATTTATTAATAACTAAATAGCGATTGCTCCCATCGCCTAAAATAGATCCGGGATGACCAAAGTTGAGATCATTGCCCACAGCCCACAAATAACGCTTAGGTAAAGGAGTGGAACACTGCTGGCAAAATTTGTGGGTGAGGGGATTAGCAGATTGACAATATTCATTTGGGCAGCAGAGCGTTACCGCATCATTTTCCATAGTTTTCCCACCGATCAACAATTGGCATTTTTTTCCAGAGTATTTCGTGTCATTAGTTGCTACCGCGCATATTTTTGGCAACCCACAGGCTCATTATAACTTTTATTGTTATGGGAATATGTAGCAATAGCAGAACTAATTCTCTACCTGTCATTAAAACTTGACATAGCTGGCGAATATAATTCGCCAAGACTAGGTAGATATGTATTCCGGTTATTGATTATTACTTACGGCAATTTGGGGTAATCCCATACTGTAGTTAGTAACCCGACTGGAGAGATTATAGCTAATTTCGCCTTTTTGAAGAAGCGATCGCAAATAATGCTCTAAGTCTGAACCAATACGGCGTAAGTTATAATCTGTTAGATCCGCGCCACTAGACGCTTCTACCAATTGATCAAACTGGCGATAAACTTTTTGCAGAGCATCTTCGTTCCAGTTAAATTCGTTATCTGGATCAATATCTAGTGTCAAAACTTGATTACTCGGAATCAGTTCATCTTTGTCCATTTCCGCCGCAAAAATGCGAACATGGCGGGTTGTGGACTTGAGCAGCATCAGGTTATCCATAAATTTGGGTGTAAGAATTTAGCTGAATTACACTGCAATTATTTTAACTGCTATGTTCGAGCTTACAGCAAAAATGACGGCGAAAGTCTAAAATTAGGACAGATGGGCGCAGTCAGAAGCAGGACTGGTGTTTGGGCTGTGATGTTAAGTTCGGATCTCATTTACCCGGAATGTGCCATATTCTTCTAAATTGATTCCGTCTCATGTATGTAATAATTCACAAAAAATTTTCTGATTTTTTGACTGATTCTGATTTTTTCTGATGTAAATGTACTCATCTTGTAGTGACTTCACTAGATTTTCTTCCAGTTAGTCAATTTTCCTACAGTTATAAATTGCATTTATCAAAGGAGCATCTTCAGTACAAATGCTTAATTGTTCTCATCCGAGAAAAGTAAAAAAAATAATATTTCTTGACGTTTTTAACAAGTTGATGTAAAAACCTTTAACAAGGTCTAATCAGTTCTTTACAAAAACTTCATGGTATGACATCTCAGAAATTGAATAATAGTTTATGGCTCGGATATGCCATAAATAGGAAAGAAACACCAAAAAATAGTAGAATCTAACTAAAAAAAACAGGGGGAGTAAAATAAGATGCCAGTTTTATGGATGAGAAAAAATTCTGATCTTGAAAAACTTTGGATTCACAAAAGTACAAAGAAAGTATAAGAAATTTTTCTGAAGATTTAGAACCCTACCCGGATGACCACTAACTAAAGGAATCCTCAAAACTATGAACTCTAAAGCATTACCACGCCAAATAAATAATCCAGAAGTAGGTGTTTATGAGTGTGAAATTCACCTCAAATTCCGCCTGATTGAGGAAAAGAGTCTATTAAGTGATCGTGAGCAACTGTTACAAGTATTACTAGAGGCTTTAACTGAAGGATCTGATGATTTTTTAGAAACCTTACAAGCATCTGTAAAAGCTCAGGAGATTTCGGAGTTTAAAGCCTCCCCACAAATGCGTCGCCAAATGATGCGTTTACGCAATTTCGCTGATACTATTCAATAGTTATTGGTGTAATTTTTGATAGTGACCAGTCTAATTCAGATTTTTCAATATTGAGTTGG
Source organism: Dolichospermum lemmermannii CS-548 (assembly GCF_028330815.1). Classification (NCBI taxonomy): domain Bacteria; kingdom Bacillati; phylum Cyanobacteriota; class Cyanophyceae; order Nostocales; family Aphanizomenonaceae; genus Dolichospermum; species Dolichospermum lemmermannii. The sequence continues at coordinate 34,221 of NZ_JAQMTJ010000324.1, read as the reverse complement.
AAAAGTTAGCCTTTACCTGTTTTTCTTAATAATGAGTTCGCTTGTAAACGTAAAATTACGTCTACAATATTTGCGTCTCAATGCTGGCAAGCTAGGAAAATTACAAGTAAAAATGTCTGACATTGTGTTACTATCTCGGCAGCAAAATTATCCAGGTGCACTTTACCATTTTTTTACCAAGTAACTCTCATCATAAGTAGAGTAGTTTACTTTGCTAGACCATGTTCTAAAGCAAAACGAACCAACTCTGTGCGGCTATTAGTACCAGTTTTACTAAATAGACGACTCACATATTTTTCGACATTGCGGACGCTGGTTTCCAAGCGCCGGGCAATTTCTTTATTCATTAATCCTTCTGCTACCAAATTTAAAACACTTTGCTCTCTAGGAGTCAAATCTATTTTAAACGGGGCTGGCGTTTGGGATATGGCACTCCGATGAGTTAATAGTATTCTAATTTGAGCGATTTGATTAGCCAAATCGGCAAGATTTGGAGTTTCGCTGTTTTCCCCGGTTGAGGGAGTTTGGGCGCTGCGACGCGCTAGTAAGTTTTCAACTATGGCGACTAATTCATCAGGATCGAATGGTTTGGGTAAATACGCATCAACACCTGCATGATAGCCTTGAATGCGATCGCCTGTCATCCCTTTAGCAGTTAAAAATACCACTGGTAGAGCCTGAAAACGGGGGTCATCCCGCATTTGCTTGAGGAATTGATAGCCATCTACCTGGGGCATCATAATATCAGAAATGACCAAATCAGCGGTGTTTGCTTGCATCCAGTCCCAACCTTCACGGGCATTACTGGCAGTTTGAACCCTAAAACCGCTTTCTTGTAAGTATTCTTTGACGGCTTCCCGCAATCCCGGTTCGTCATCTACCAGTAATAATTGTGCTGACATTGAAAATTCCTATTAGGTGTACCTTAATCTAATCTAGCGAAATTTGGTGAGTATTGACTACTAGGGCAGAGGAAATCCATTAATTCATCCGTCTTTATCTGCGTTTATCTGCGTTTATCTGCGGTCAATAATTCTTAAAATCTGATTCTATTCTCATCCTAACTTAGTATTATATATCGTATCAAAACCCAATGGTAAATTATTAAAAGTCAACAATAAATATGATTAAAGAAATAGGTAAAGTTTACCTTGTTGGTGCCGGTCCTGGAGATGTAGAATACTTAACCGTTAAAGCCTATCGGCTGTTAGCATCTGCTGAAGTGTTGGTGTACGATGCTTTAGTTGATAGTCAATTATTAGATTGTGTCCCTGTTGATTGCTTAAAAATAGATGTTGGTAAACGTGGAGGTAAACCTAGCACTTCCCAAAATGAAATCAACGATTTATTAGTAAAACATTGTTTAGAAAAGAAACAAGTTATTAGACTAAAATCGGGAGATCCTTTGATATTTGGGCGCTGTATTTTAGAAATTACAGCTTTAAAAAATGCAGGTTGTGAATTTGAAATCATTCCCGGAATTTCTTCCGCATTAGCTGCACCATTATTAGCTGGAATTCCGCTTACAGATAACGTTCTTAGTCGTTGTTTTGCAGTTTGTACAGCCCATGAACCAGAAAGTTTAAATTGGGAAGCATTAGCAAGTTTAGAAACCTTAGTAATTTTGATGGGAGGAAAAAATTTACCAGAAATAATCCATCAACTGATAAAATATAGAAAATCCCATTCTACACCAATTGCTATTATCCGTTGGGCTGGAACACCTAGTCAAGAAGTCTGGACAGGAGAACTGGGAAATATTCTCGAACAAACCACTGGTTTATCTCTCTCTCCCGCAGTTATAGTCATTGGTGAAGTTGTGCGATTACGCGATTACCTGTAAAAGATTTCCATTTGTAAAATTGTAGGTTGGGTAGAACGAAGTGAAACCCAACTAACTCTAGGAAATGTTGGGGTACAGGAAATGTTGGGGTACAGGAAATGTTGGGTTTCCTTGCGTCAACCCAACCTACGGATACTCTTTTGCGCGAAACCAAAAATTATTAAGTGAATGTCAACCGTGAATTACAATCTTTCTCCTTTAACTGGGAAAACCATTTTAGTTACCCGTTCTGTGGGACAATCCCATCAATTTAGCGATCGCTTAACCTCCGCAGGTGCTAATGTGATAGAAATGCCAGCTTTAGAAATTGGACCCCCTAGCAGTTGGTCAGCTTTAGATCAGGCAATTTTGCATTTATCAACTTTTAATTGGCTAATTCTCACTTCTAGTAATGGTGTAGAATACTTTTTTGAGCGATTAGAAAAATCCGGTCAAGATAAAAATGCTTTATCAGGTGTGAAAATTGCCGTTGTTGGGGAAAAAACAGCCCAAAGTTTACAAAAACAAAATATCCAAGCTGATTTTATTCCTCCTAACTTTGTGGCTGATTCTTTGGTGGAAAACTTTCCCGAATCACTAACAGGTAAAAAGATATTATTTCCTAGAGTTGAAAGTGGTGGAAGAGAAGTATTAGTAAAGGAATTAACAGCCAAAGGTGCAGCAGTAATTGAAGTTCCCGCTTATGAATCTTGCTGTCCTCAAAGTATCCCGGCTGCGGCTGAATATGCTTTAGTTAATAATACTGTAGATATTATTACCTTTGCCAGTTCTAAAACAGTGCTATTTTTCTCGCAATTAACAGCGCATATATTTACCTACAATCCCGAAAATTTAGCCAGAGTTTGCATAGCTTCCATTGGTCCCCAAACTTCAAAAACCTGTCAAAGTGTATTTGGGAGAGTAGATATTGAAGCAGAAGAATATACTTTAGAAGGTTTAACAAATGCCATAATTAAATTTTCTAATAACCAATGACTAAGAATTTAATTGGTTTAACTGGTGGAATTGCGACGGGTAAAAGTACAGTTGCTAATTATTTAGCTAAAACTTACAATTTACCGATTTTAGATGCAGATATTTATGCGAGAGACGCGGTATCTGTCGGTTCTCCTATTTTGTCAGAAATTGCCGAAAAATATGGTACAGAAATCATATTAAGTGATGGTAATTTAAATAGAGCTAAATTAGGAGAAATTATTTTTAATCAACCGGAAGAACGTTGTTGGGTAGAAGGGGTAATTCATCCTTATGTGAGAAATTGTTTTGATAAAGCTATTAATGAATCATCTGCAAATACTTTAATTTTAGTGATTCCTTTATTATTTGAAGCTAATTTAGAAAATCTAGTTAATCAAATTTGGGTGGTATCTTGTTCCTCACAACAGCAAAAAGAGAGATTAATAGAACGGAATAATTTAACACCAGAACAAGCAGCAGCGAGAATTAATAGTCAATTACCTATTGCTGAAAAAATTGCTCGTGCTGATGTGGTTTTAGATAATTCTGCTAATTTAGAATCGCTTTTACAACAGATAGATAAAGTTTTGTTGCAAAATTCAACACTTTTAGAAATAAAATAATTGATATATTCTTGCTTATGGATTGATGGAATATCAATAATTTTGACGTTTTTGTGATAACATTAAATTAGACGCAAATTTAGTGCGGAGTAATTCTCATGATTAATTTAAGTCGAGATATTCAGTCACTCTCAACCTTTAAACGCAATACGAATGAACTGATTAGTCAGATGAAAGAAACTGGAAATCCTATAGTTTTAACAGTTAACGGGAAAGCAGAATTAGTGGTACAAGATGCTGTTGCTTATCAACAATTACTTGATACTTTGGAAAAGTTAGAAACTCTCATCGGTATAAAGAAAGGATTGGAAGATATAGCAACAGGTAATACACAATCTCTCAATCAGTTTATTGAAGAAATGCACCAAAAACATGGAATTTCAGGTTAAATTAACTGGTAATGCCAAACTAGAAATAGAAGCTGCATATCTTTGGCTAAAACAAAATAATCCTGATTATGCGGATCAATGGTTTAGGGATTTAATGGATACTATTGCTACTTTGCAAGATAAACCTAAACGTTGCGCTTTTGCTAGAGAAAATGATGATTTTTCTGAAGAAATAAGACAACTTTTATATGGGAAAAGAAGAAATAAATATCGTGTAATTTTTACTGTTGAAGGGGATATTGTCTATATTCTCTATGTTCGTCATAGTTGAGCTACTAACATCGCATTGATGTGAGTGAAAACTCTATCTAACTCTCCAATAGCTTCCAATTCTATAACTTCTTCTGAAGTCAGTAAATCAGCTTTTTTTCTCTCCAAAAGTTCTTCCATTCGCTTCTGGAGTTCATCAGTAAATTTAAATAAATTGAATTTATCTACTTTTTCAACTTTAATCTCACCCAGTAAAGTTGAAGGTCTACTAATAGCTGGTATCATAGTTTAACTCCAGTATTGATCAGGAAAATCCAAACTCTTAAACTTTGCGTCTTTGCTCCTCAGCGTCTTTGCGCGAAAATAAATTCTCACCTTAAACAACGAATTGCTTCTAATAACCCTCTAGCTTTATTCAGAGTTTCTTCATATTCCTTTTCGGGGTCAGAATCAGCCACCAAACCTGCACCAGCTTGGACAGTTACCGTTTGATTATGTAATACCATAGTTCTGATAGCGATCGCACTATTCAATTGTCCTTCAAAATCATAATATCCATAGACACCTGAATACACACCTCGGCGACTTGGTTCTAACTCATTAATAATTTCCATCGCCCTGATTTTAGGCGCACCGCTAACTGTCCCAGCAGGAAAGCACGCTTTGAGTAAATCCCATGCAGTTTTACCCGGTGCTAACTTACCCACCACATTACTGACAATGTGCATCACATGAGAGTAGCGTTCAACGATCATTAATTCATCAACCTTCACACTACCACTGCTGCACACCCGCCCCAAATCATTGCGTCCTAAATCTACTAACATGACGTGTTCGGCGATTTCCTTGGGGTCTTGAAGTAAATCAGCGGCTAAAGCTGCATCTTCCTTTGTTGTCTTCCCTCTGGGTCGAGTTCCCGCAATGGGACGGACTGTGGCGATAATTTCCCCTTCATCATTGCATTCGGCTTTGACCATGACTTCGGGGCTAGAACCGATAATTTGCCAGTCTTGGAAGTTAAAATAAGCCATGTAAGGCGAAGGATTGATTTGCCGCAGAGAACGATATAATGCGAAGGGATTACCTGTATATTCTGTGGATAAGCGTTGTGAGATGACAACTTGGAAAATATCACCAGCTTTAATATGTGCTTTGGCTTTTTCCACACTGGCGCAAAATTCTGTCTGGGTAAAGTTGCTGGTATAGTCCTCTATGCCCGCTTTAGGCTTGTTTCCAGGGGCTGTCCAAGATATTCTGGTGTTTTCTGGTGATAGGGGCAAAGATAGCTTCCTGACCATTTCCTGAATGCGATCGCTCGCCTTTTGATATGCTACCTCTAAACCTGCTGGATCACGTAAATCTGCGTAGGCGATCGCCCAAATTTTCCGTTTTACCTGGTCAAAAATCAATAATTGGTCTACCTGCATCCATAATCCATCGGGGATATTGCGCTCATCTTGGGCATGAATTGGTACACGCGGTTCAATCCAATTTATTAATTCATAACCCCAAAACCCAAATAAACCACCAATTCCTGAAGGTAATTCTGGTAATTTTACTGGGTGATAAGGTGCTAAACATTCAGATAAAACTGTAAACGGATCACCTATAAAAACCTGTTGATCACCATTTCGATGGGTTTGGGTTGTTTTATCACCCCTAGCTTCCAAAATCCACAAAGGATCACAACCTAAGAAACTATAACGCCCTACAGTTTCCCCACCTTCCACCGATTCCAGCAAAAAGCTGTAAGGTTGATCTGCACAAACTTTATACCAAGCGGATACAGGTGTATCTAAGTCGGCTATCCATTCCTGATACACTGGCACGAAATTACCTTGGACAGCAAGCTTTTGAAACTGGTCGAAATCGGGGAAAATCATAAATAATTAAAAATTGACAATTAAAAATTAAAAATTAACAACGAGCTTTTAGTCATGGGTAAGGGGGCAAAATTTTTCTTTTTTCCCTATTACCCATTACCCACTACATAACGATTAGTTGACAACGGCGTAAATCAACCAACAATTAAAAATCACACAAAAAGCTAGTTATTTCTGCTTTTTTAATTTTTAATTGTTAATTTTTAATTCCGCCCTGCGGTACTAAGCGTCGTGAGTAGCTTTACCGCTGAATTTGATTTGTGCAGGGTTGGGGTTTTGACCGATTCTGCGGGGTACGTGACGCACCATAGAACGTCCAGCATTTACTTTTTCAGGGAAAACGCCATCAGCAGGGTGAATCATGGTAGTTTCGCCGCCGGGGAGAATGCGGTAAACTTTGTAGTCGGTGATTTTGAATTTGCGAAGTTGCGCGCCTAAAGCAATACCGTACTCTTTGCGAGCAATGTAAAGTAGGTTTTCGCCTTTTACCATTTTAGCAGCGCCACCTGTGGGCATTTCAAAGACTTGCTCTTTAGGGCTAGTCCAGGTGATAGCGTACTTTTCTTCTACATCAGCTTTTGTGAGTAGTCCGCCAGTGCTGCCACCAAAGATTGGGGTTTTTCCAGTCAAAGTTGCCATAAACTGTCTCTTGTAGGTTTTTACGGCATACTAACATTGGAACTCGACTTATGTTGCGATCGCGTTATAGACTGTAACAGTTTTTAGTAATTAGTTGGTGGTTAGTTGTCAGTTGTCAGTAGGGGCGAAGCATTTGGAAGATAAATTATCGGTCATTGCCAAAAATAGTTCCCCAAATGCTTCGCCCGTACAGTTGTCAGTTGTCAGTAGGGGCGAAGCATTTGGAAGATAAATTATCGGTCATTGCCAAAAATAGTTCTCCAAATGCTTCGCCCGTACAGTGGTTAGTTGTTAATTATTTTCCTGGCTGCCTTGGACGATAGGAATTGTAAAATGAAATTGACTGCCTTGATCTTTACCTGTGGATTCTGCCCAAATTTTTCCGTCCCAGCCGTTGACAATTTGGCGACAAATTGCTAAACCCAATCCAGTCCCACCGGTTGTTCGCCGTAATGCCCCTTCTTCCTGGTAGAAGCGGTCAAAAACGATTTCTAGGCGGTTGGGTTCAATTCCCCTTCCTGTGTCCGCTACGGTGACTTCTAGCATCTCCTGACTATTGCTAATGGCTTTAATAATAATTTGCCCAGAAGAGGGAGTAAATTTACAAGCATTATCTACAAGTTTGGCGATTACCTCCACTAACCAATCACCGTCAGCCCTGACTAAAGGTAGGTTGGCAGAAATTTGAGTTTTGATTTTTGGGATCTTTTCTTGACTGGAGCGCGTCCGTAAGCGACTGAGGGATAAATCTACACATTCTTGGATGGTTAATGATTCAGGATGCCATTCTACCCGACCACTTTCTAAGTTAGAAAGGGTTAAAAAGTCTTGTACCAGTTTCCGCATTCTTTCGGAGTCGGAAAGGGCTGTACTCAGCATTATTTGTTGCAATTCCCAAGGCATATCCGGTTCTGTAGCCAGGCTTTCTAAACAAACTTGAATGGTAGATAGGGGGGTGCGGAGTTCATGACCGGTAATGGCAATTAAGTTACTGCGGGTGCGGTCTAAGGCTTCTAGTTGTTGGTTGAGTTCTTCTAAATTAGCAAAAGATTCGGCTTGAATCAGGGCTGCACCAATTTGAGTAGCGATCGCCTTCACTAAGTCTAACTCCCCTGGTTGCCATTCATGGGGAGGAAAATGGCAATCGTGTAACTCCACAATTCCCAATAGTCGCCCTTGATATAATACGGGTTCGATTAACCAAGAACGCACGCTAAACTTCTTCACAATTGACGATAAGGCTGTTGATTTCTTTATTTTGGAGTCCCCCACGGTATCAGCTACACATACTCCCTCCTGTTGTCGTAGCACCTGCTGAAACAGGGGATTATTTTGTAACTCCCAACTTTGCCCTAGTACAGATGTAACATTAGAGTTCAAAAATTCATGTTCGATTATAGCTTTGGCATCTGTAGCTTGGGCGCGATAAATTAGACAACGACAGGCTTCTAAATGTTGTCCCAACTCCTGAGCCGCAACTTGGAGAATTTCTCGTGGATCAAGCGATCGCCTAATTGCTGTACTAATGGAATTTACCAACCGTTCTTTCCTTGCTTGAGCCGCAATCGCACGGTAAGCTTTATGCAGCTTATACTGACTAGCTTGCAGATATGTCACCAACCTCTGCACAAAAGGATCTGTATCAATATAATCTACATATTCATGATTAGAAATAACTTTTAACTTGTTTGTTGATTCCTTAATATTTAACCGCTGCTTCACTTCATCAACTTTATCCGCTAAATCTGGCCGATAAATCTCAATTCTATCTAATAACAATTGAGCGGCTTTTAAGCATACCCCTTTTTCCGATGTCCAAATCCCCTCAAATCTTCGCGCTGTATCCATATCCAAACTAGGAATCATCTCTGGGATATATTGATTTTTGGCCAGAGAACCCAGGCTTTCTCGACAGATTAAGCAAGTAGCATAGTTATCAGCAATTACTAGCAAATGCCATTCTTGCGCTAAAGCATCATCAGGCTCAAAAGCGACCTTTTCATAATATTCTGAGCTATTAGCAAACTCTGTTTCTGGTGCAGATAATACATATATTTGATTACTTTTTTCTGCAAGTCGCTGATAACGATGAGCTTCTTGCCGGTAAAATCGCTCTTGCTGGAAACTAGCAATGATCAAAGGACTGTCTAAATTGGCTGCTAAAACTTGATCTTCCATTGCATGGGAGAGAGCAGTTAGTGAAGCCTTAAAATATAACTGAGGTCGCAGATGGGGGAGTGAGTTTAGTAAATCACTCAGCACGGAAGTGGAAATACTCATTAGTCATTAGTCATTAGTCAGTGGTCAGTGGTCAGTAGTCAGTAGTCAGTGGTCATTAAACACATATTACTTATGATCTCCGTTCTATAAAACTTACCCAAAATTACCAAAGTCTAGACACATCTGGACAGCGATAATCTTAGTGTTTATTTCCTGCTTCATCGCGGTCTTAGAATGACTTCCAAGAGGTTTGCCCCTTATCTATTACCAGTCGCAAGAACATTTATCTATTTTTTTTAACCTTAATATAGGTTGGTTCGTACCTAATGTAGTCGGGGCAATGTATAAGCTTAACGAATTTGCTTGCATAATTTGGCATTTTGGAAATTCATATCCTTATTTTAGATTAGCCTAAAAAGACTGTTTATATTTGTCTTCCGTAAATCTAGGAATCTAGTTTTTGGTAAAATTGCCAAAAATATTAAATTTTAGTTAAAAATCAAAAAATAGTCCCAATATAGGCTATTTAACTCTATAGCCTGTAATTATTGCCCAAAAAATTCTGTAAGTGTTTATCACTGAGATAAAATTTCCATCAATGCTAAAATTAGTCTCTGGCTTTATTTACAAAAGTTAATTTATTCAGGTCATCCCCATAATTCCCCCAGGTTAAGAAAATGACAGATGCTCATATTCCCCAACTCGATAATTGTAGTTCCACAACCCTACTCAAATATTTTGAAAATTCCTGGGAACTGGAAGAAACCTTAATGAAGAGTTTGGTTAAAGAAGAAACATTTTATCTAAATCCCGATCCTTTAAGAAATAAATTAATTTTCTATCTTGGACATTCGGCTGTTTTTTATATTAACAAATTAATTCAAGTGGGATTAATAAAAAATCGGATTAATCCCCAATATGAAACCTTATTTGAAATAGGAGTTGATCCAGAAACACCAGCAGAACTAGAGGTAGCCATTCAAGGAGTCAACTGGCCTAATATCAAAAAAGTTTGGGAATATCGAAATAAAGCCAGAGCAGAAATTACCACAATCATTAATAAGACTCCTTTAGATTTACCCATTCATCAACAGCATCCTATTTGGGCTTTATTAATGGGAATAGAACATAGTCGTATTCATGTCGAAACCTCTTCCATGCTGCTGCGTCAATTACCCGTTGAGAACTTAAAACGTCCCCAAGGATGGAATTATGCACCGACTAATGGAGAAATTCCGCATCATCAAATGCGAGAAGTTCCTGGTGATGTAGTAAAATTAGGAAAACGCCAAGATGATTTAACTTTTGGTTGGGATAGTGAATATGGTCATTTAGAAGTTGAAGTAAAACCATTTTTAGCAAGTCAATATCTCATTACCAATGGAGAATTTTTAGAATTTGTTCAAGACGGTGGTTATAATAATGTAAATTATTGGCATACTGAATCTTGGGCATGGAAACAACTCTACAATATCCAATATCCCAAATTCTGGATACACCAAGAAAATAACTATCGCTATCGTGCTACATTTGATGAACTAGATTTACCTTTAGATTGGCCTGTAGAAGTTAACCATTATGAAGCCATGGCATTTTGTCGGTGGAAAGGTAAAAATACTCGGTTAATGACAGAAGCAGAATGGCATCAAGCTCTAAAAATATCTGAAGATTCCAGTTTAGCAAATAACTATAATCTTAACTTACAATTTATTTCTCCCACGCCTGTGGGAATGTTTTCAGAAAATCATCAATCTGGACTTTCTGACTTACGGGGTAATGTCTGGGAATGGTTAGGGGAAACATTCAAACCCTTACCAGGATTTAAAACTCACCATCTTTATGAGGATCAATCTGCACCCTTTTTTGATGATAAACATTTTATGATGTTGGGTGGTTCTTGGGCAACGAATGGTACAATGGCTTTACCTTGTTATCGTAACTGGTTTCGTCCTTATTTTTATCAGCACGTCGGTTTTAGAGTTGCTGAAAGTTTGGATTAATAAAATCGAGATCTCCGACTTCTTTTTTTATTTTGTGAATAAATTATCAATTGATATCAGAAGTCGGGGATCTTATAATCACTCTAGAGGATTTAGAAAATGATTACACAACCTTTAACCGTTTTAGATCATCATTATCAAGAGTTAAGTATTGATGGCAAGGATGTTATTAAGGGGTTAACTGAAAAACTGAAAAGTTTACCTCCCAAATATTTTTATGATGATCCTGGTTCTCAATTATTTGAAAAAATTTGTGAGTTACCAGAATATTATCCGACTCGCACAGAAGCCTGGATTTTAGAACAATATGCTGATGAAATTGCCGAAATTACAAATTGTTGTGACTTGATAGAATTAGGTAGTGGTAGTTCTACGAAAACTCAAGCTTTATTAACGGCTTATCAAAAAATTGCTAATTCTTGTAGATATCTTCCTATTGATGTTAGTGGGGGTATTCTGAAAACTAGTGTTTTACAGTTACAAGAAAAGTATCCTGATATTGCTATTCATGGGTTATTAGGAACTTATGAACAGGCTTTGGTTCATCTAGAATCGAATTATTTACAATCACGGATGTTGTTTTTTCTGGGAAGTTCATTAGGGAATTTTAATCAGGAAGAATGTGATATTTTCTTAAATCAAGTTTCTCGAACCTTACAACCAGGAGATTACTTTCTGCTAGGGATTGATTTACAAAAGCCCCTGGATATTTTAGAAGCTGCTTATAATGATAGTCAGGAAGTGACTGCTGCTTTTAATTTAAATATGCTTTCTCATTTAAATTGGCGGTTTCAAGGTAACTTTGATATCAGTTTGTTTAAACATCAAGCTGTTTATAATCAAGTTGATCATCAAATTGAAATGTATTTACATTGCCAAAAAAGCCATTGGGTATCTTTAGAACTTTTGGATTTAAAGGTTAACTTTGAAGCAGGAGAAAGTATCCTTACAGAAATTTCTCGTAAGTTTAATTTAGCAACAATGGAAAAAAACTTGTCAGATAAAGGATTGAAAACTGTAAAAACTTGGACAGATAAAAAAGAGTGGTTTGGGTTGATTCTTTGTCAAGTTGTATAATTAAAAAAAAGCATAATTACTAACCATGAAACCAAATCCTATCCCCCCACAACCAGGTCAAGAATCAGTTTGGGACTATCCCCGTCCGGCAATTTTAGAAAATACGAACAAACATCTCAAGATAATTGTTAATGGGATGGTTTTGGCTCAAACACATCAAGCTAAAAGAGTCTTAGAAACAAGTCATCCTCCAGGTTATTATATTCCGGCTGAAGATATTCAGTTAGAACATTTAATAGAGACACCTAGAAAAACTTGGTGTGAATGGAAAGGTTGGTGTCAATATTATGATATTTCCGTAGGAGATAAATACATAAATAATGGTGCTTGGCGATATATTCAACCTAGTCCTAATTTTGAATCAATTCAAGAATATTACAGTTTTTATCCTAGTTTAATGGATGCTTGCTATGTGAATGATGAATTAGTTAAAGCCCAAACAGGTGATTTTTACGGAGGGTGGATTACTTCTGATATTGTTGGACCATTTAAAGGTGAACCAGGAACTATGTGGTGGTAAATAAGGAAAATTTCAGTTATCAAAATTGATAGTTTGACAATTCATGAACATCATGTAGAAATTATCTATAGTGCAGATAAATTCAAATTCTCAACTAAGATTTTCTATCATGATGTTTCTTTTTCTATTTATCTGCGGTTAATTATTTCTTTGGTGTACCTCACTTGGATGAGAATCGCTATATTATTGGTTGTGATATAATAGTATTTATAGACCGAAACCCAATCATCTGAAACCAAAGGAATGATTTAAGCAATGAACAAATCACAGCTTAATTTGATATTACAAGAAGTTAAACAAGCTTTGCAAAAACTTTATCAAAACCAACTGGAAGCAATTATTTTATATGGTTCTCAAGCGAGGGAAGACGCTAAAGAATTTTCTGATATTGATATTCTGGTTGTTCTGAAATCAGAGATTAACCCCTATCATGAAATTGATAAAACCAGTCAAATAATCTCAACCATTTGTCTAAACAACGATGTTGTTATTTCTCGTCACTTTATCTCTTCAGCAAAGTTTGAAAATGAAAATACTCCCTTTAACTATAATGTCAAAAAAGAAGGTATTTTTCTATGATATCGGAGGAGAAAAAATTTATAAAAAATTTTATATTTTTGAGAATCAAATATCTGAAAATTATAATTGTTGAGATTTTAACCACTCACTGACAACTTTCTCCACCGGTTGAGATTGATTATCTACTTGATAATTCATCTTTTGTATTTCTGTTGTAGAAATTTTTCCTCCTAATTGATTAATGGTATCTGTTAACTCTGGATATTTTTGGAGAATTTCTTGATTAAAAATAGGTATAGCTTGATAAGGTGGAAAGTATTTTTTATCATCTTCTAAAATCACTAAGTTTAAAACTGGAATTAAACCATCTGTAGAATTTGCAGCAATAAAATCTACTTGTTTTTCCTTTAATGCTTGATACATTAATCCTAATTCCATTTGTTTAATATTGGCAAATTTTAAGTTGTAGGTTTTAGATAATCCTGGATAACCGTCTGCTCTTTCTAAAAATTCATAGCCAAATCCTGCTTTAATTTGCGGAGTATATTTACCAATTTCCGAAAGGCTTTTAATTTGCCATTTTTTGGCATCTTCTTCTCTGATAATCATGGCAAAGGTATTCTCAAATCCTAAAGGCTTCATCACTGCTAATTTCAAGTTTTGATCATAGTATTCTTTGACTTTTTTATAAACACTTTCAGGATCACTAATTGGTTTTTCTTTTAAGATAGTCGTAAATGAAGTTCCTGTATATTCTACATAACCGGCAATTTTTCCCGCTTTTACTGCTTCATGAGCAATAAATGTTCCTCCTAAGTTAAAACGACGATCTACTTTTAATTTGGTATGATTTTCTATGTGTTGTGCTAATAATTCTCCTAAAATTACTTGTTCTGTGAAATTTTTAGAACCGATAATAATTTTTGCTGGTGCTTGTTGATAGTTAAAAGCTATTAATCCTGCGATAATTAAGGTGATTATTCCCAAAACAATACCTATTTGCTGATTAAATTTACCTTTATTTGCTATTTGTTTCGTAAGGTTTTTTTCTAATAATTCTAAACCGAAATCTGCACTCAAAGCAATTACAGCAGCGGGGACTGCTCCGGCTAAAATTAATTCATTATTAACTGTGGAAATACCGCGAAAAATAAATACTCCTAAACCACCACCACCAATAGCAGCAGCAATTGTGGCAATTCCTACGGATATAACGGTGGCTACTCTTACCCCTGCTAAAATGACTGGTAAAGCTAGGGGAATTTCTACTTGCAATAGTAATTGTTGATCTGTCATTCCCATACCTATCCCGGCTTCTTTAATGGCGGGATTGATGCTATTAATGCCAATATATGTATTACGAATTATGGGAAGTAAAGCATAAAGAGTTAAGGCAAATATGGCGGGAGTTTTACCAATTCCTCCCAGAAAAGGTACGGAAATTAAAAAGCCAAAGATGGCTAAACTAGGGATGGTTTGAATGGCGTTTGCTAAACCAAGAATGGGGGAAGCTAATTTTGGTTGACGAGTGATAAAAATGCCGACAGGAAGACCAATCGAAATGGCGATCGCTAGGGATATGATGACTAATATTAAATGTTCTCCACTGTGGACAATTATTTCTGTACCGTATTGAAATAAAAACATAACTTTTGTATTTTTTATCTAATTTTAATTAAGTTCTTCCCAACTGTTACCAATATTTAAACAAGCTAAAAATGCTTTTGCTTCTGGATGTTGAGATTGGAGAAATTCTCTTCTTGTTCCTAATACGACTAAATTTCCTTCACACATTAAACCAATTCTTGTGGCTAAAAAGAAGGCTTCTTGAATATCATGGGTGACAAATATCACGGTTTTTCCTAATTGTTGTTGTAAATATTGAAATTGTTGTTGTAATTCTAAACGGGTAATTGGGTCAAGTGCGCCAAAAGGTTCATCCATTAATAGTATAGGTGGATCTGCGGCTAAAGCTCTAGCAACTCCCACTCGCTGACGTTGACCTCCTGATAATTGGTGGGGATAACGTTGAGCAAATTTTTCTGGTTCTAATCCTACTAAGTTTAACATTTCATAAACTCTATTTTGAATTTTCTGTGGTGGCCATTTTTCTAAGGATGGGACGAGTCCGACATTTTCCGCGATGGTAAAATGAGGAAATAAACCTGTTTCTTGGATGACGTAACCTATCCGTCTTCTCAGTTTAATGGCATCCCAGTTAGTTGTAGGATGATTTTGGACTAAAACTTGTCCTTGGGTGGGAATAAGTAAATGATTAATTAATTTTAAAGTTGTGGTTTTTCCACTCCCACTGCGTCCTAATAAAATTAATGCTTCCCCTTGATGAATGCTCAGATTTAAGTTAGATAATAGGGGACGGTGATTAATGGCAAAACTGGTATTTTGAAACTCAACGGCAATTTCTGATGTTGTTGACATAATGGTTTCGTTAAACAAAATTAAGGTGGTCATATCCCCGACTTCTTAGAGAAGTCGGGGATCTTATTTATGCTTATTTATTCAATATCAGTATGAAAAGAAACAAAGATGGTGAGTAGTTCTTATTCACCTCTTTCTACTTTTATGAGATTTTATGCCTGAGTAAGTATTCTCTACCTCTAGCACCTCTCAATGTTTATGAAGGAATAAACTCTTGAAAAACAGCCAGTTTTCAGGCTTGACTTCTAATTAATAAGGTATACATTTATAGAAATTCATTGTCTTAGATTTAATTACTTTTGTTTTTTAAGAGTATTGATTTGAGCAAATTTACACCTGTATAGGTAACTCTGGCTAATGACACCGGATACATTGATGACTCCAGAAACAATTGTCCTCGACAACAGAACTTTTACTCCCGCAGACCAAAAAGAGATTTCCGAATGGCCTTGTGTTGTCAGTCAAAGACCACAGCCAACCATTACAGTTAAAGATGATGATTTATTCCTGGTGACAGATACCATGGGGAATATTTCCGATTGTTACCTTTATGGTAGCACTCCTAGTATGGGGATGTTTTGCCGTGATACCAGGTTTTTGAGTCGTTTGGAGTTACAGATTGAAGGGCGATCGCCTATATTATTGAGTAGCAACGCTGATAAGGGATTTGCCCTCTCGGTTTTATGTACCAATCCTGATTTAGAGAATCTTTTTAAGGCTGATACTGTGGGTATTCGTCGAGAACTGGTTCTCAATGGGGCATTATTTGAAGAAATAGAGGTTGCTAACTACAACACTAGCAGCATTGTTTTTGAACTGAGTCTGAGTTTTGATGCTGATTTTGTGGATTTATTTGAGGTTAGAGGTCATCATCGCCAAAAACGGGGAAGACTTTTACATTTAAATGAATTAACATCTGATCATGTTGCACCCTCATCTCCTCAAACCCATAAAGAAGAATCTCTAACCCTTGCATATCAGGGTTTAGATGCTTCGATTATGGAGTCTCTAATTCAATTTCAGCATTTGCAACCAACTCGGTTTCACGGTTCTACGGCAGTTTGGCGCATAGAATTGGCATCTCATGAAACTAAGAAGTTAGGTTATCGGCTGAATATGTTCACTGACAATCAACCTAGCTCTACTATCAGTGCTGCCTCTACTTTAGCACAAGCAAAAGCTGCTGAATTAATGGAGGAGCAAAATTGGTTGCAGCAAATTACCCGGATTAGCTCCGATAAAAGTCTTTTTAATCGCGTTATTTCGCGGGCTGAACAAGATATATATTTATTGCTTCAGTCCTTTGGCAAACATAAAACTGTTTCTGCTGGAGTTCCTTGGTTTTCTACTTTGTTTGGTCGAGATTCGATCATTACCGCGTCCCAAACCTTGATGTTGAATTCCAAAATTGCCAAAGAAACCTTGATACTATTGGCAGAATATCAGGGTCAAACTGATAATATTTGGCGGGAAGAAGAACCTGGTAAGATCTTACATGAACTGCGGTTGGGAGAAATGGCGAGATGTCAAGAAATTCCCCATACACCCTACTACGGTACTGTGGATGCTACGCCGCTGTGGTTAATGTTGTATGCTGAATATTACAGTTGGACTCATGATCAAGAAACCTTGGAAGCACTGTGGCCAAATGCTTTAGCGGCTATGGGTTGGATTGATCGTCAACTTCAAGAAACTGGTTATCTCAGCTATGCACGCAAATCTAAAGGTGGTTTAATTAACCAAGGTTGGAAAGATTCTGGTGATTGTATTGTCAACCGCAAAGGAGAATTAGCCATTGGGCCAATTTCTCTGTGTGAGGTGCAAGCTTATGTCTATGCAGCGAAAAACCGCCTCGCAGAAATTGCCAAAATCCAACAACGTCCAGATTTAGAAGAACTTTGGCAAACAGAAGCGAGACAACTTAGGGCTAAGTTTAACCAAGATTTTTGGTTAGAAGATCAAGATTTTTGTGCTTTGGCTTTAGATGGAGAAGGTAAACCAGTAGATAGTATTAGTTCTAATCCTGGCCAGTGTTTAAATTTGGGGATATTTACGTCTGCAAAAGCCTATAGTGTGGCAGAAAGACTGCAGGCTGCGGATATGTTTAATGGTTGGGGAATTAGAACTTTAAGTAGTTTGTCACCGGCTTATAATCCGATGGGTTATCATACTGGTTCAGTTTGGCCTCATGATAATTCTATGATAGCAATGGGATTGCGATCGCTCGGTTTAATTGATCAATCTCTGGAACTATTTCAAGGGTTATTCAACATGACCTCCCAGCAACCCTATCAACGTCCTCCAGAACTATTTTGCGGTTATGAAATGAACGGTGATAATGCTCCCGTCCAGTATCCCGTTGCTTGTACTCCCCAAGCCTGGGCTACAGGTAGTATTTTTCAACTATTGCAAATGATGGTGAATTTAGTCCCAGACGCACAGAATAATTGTTTGCGAATTATTGACCCAGCTTTACCAGAATCAATTAACAATTTATCTTTTCACAATTTGCGTGTTGGTGGCACGATTTTAGATTTAGAATTTGAACGAATTGGTAGCACTACCGCTTGTCGAGTTGCGAAAAAACGCGGTAATTTGCGCGTGGTGATTGAAGCTTAAATTGAACAATAAGATCCCCGACTTCTCAGAGAAGTCGGGGATCTGACTCTGACACCAATCACATAGGATGGCTATATTCTGTAGAGATTTATCAAAAATGCCCACACATAGCAAAAGTTAATTAAACTTTCATCTGTACTTGATGTGAGCTTTATTTTTCGTATGTTAGACTTGCCTAAGTTCTAGAAATTCAGCACCCAGTATTTTTTTGGGTACTCACATAGAGCAGGTTTTCAGGGATTTTGATGAACTTTGTCCATCTAGGATGACTCAATCTTCAAGCGTATCATCAGTAATCATTTGTCTGTCACCATCAAGCACGACAATTACAAAAATAATCCGGGATGTCAATTTACTTGGCTCAATGAATTTGAATTGGGCTAACTTTATATAGCTTCATTGTAGTTTTGATGCTGAATATTTCTAGCATCCTACCTTAATCTGCTGAGTATTTAACATATCAAAAACATCTTTTCCAAACTATTGAGGTTGATTAATTCATGGTTACTAGTATTAGACAAACCGTTCGGGGAATAGTTTTTACAAATCGCCACCTAGCAAGACTTTACTATTTTTTGAGTTTTTCTCGTCCAGTTTTACCACAATGGGTTGGCGCTGATTACTACCGCGAAAAATCATCTTGGGGATTACAACCAGAGCGTTGTCCATGTGATCTTGAATTAGTTGAATACTTACAAAAGCATAATATCCAAGATCAAACCATCTTCCATTTTGGCACAGGCTCTCATCATATTCTAGGATTGGAAAATCAGAAATTTTCTCAACCAAATGAAATTATTGGGATTACTGCTTCTGCACCCGAACATCAAGAATATGTCCGATTATCTCTTAAAGATCGTCTATTGTCCAAGTATTACAAGGTTCTCTGTACAGATATATACACCTTGACAGATCGTTCTTTACCCATGCTCGATGTAATTTCTTTGTTTCATCTAGGCGAATTTTATATGCCTGAAGAAGCACCTTTTTTACATCATAATGACGAATCTCTTCTAGCGATGTTTCTTAGTAAACTGAATCCCAATGGCAAAATTCTCTTCTATACAAAATCAATTGGCTGGGGTCATGCTAAACCAATGATTGAATCATTTGTAAAACAGGGAAAAATGCACAAGATTGAAGAGTATAATAACTTATTAGTATATACCAAAGTTAGCTAAACTCACGGTAATAGAGATTGGTATCATGTTCATTTAATTAATGCAAGAGTCAGATCCTCGATTTCTCTAAGAAGTGGGGGATCTTGTTTTTCAGGGCTAGATAGGGCTATACTCAATAAAATTAACCTAAATTAATCTCAGGTGGGCGATGACTTCAGAAACATTCAATTCAGTACCAGTAACTGTTTTAACTGGCTATTTAGGCGCAGGTAAAACCACTCTATTAAATCATATTCTTACCTACGAACACGGTAAAAAAGTTGCCGTTATTGTCAACGAATTTGGAGAAGTAGGTATTGATAATCAATTGGTAATTGATGCAGATGAAGAAATATTTGAAATGAATAATGGCTGTATTTGTTGTACAGTTCGTGGTGATTTAATTCGCATCATTGGCAACTTAATGAAACGCCGAGATAAGTTTGATCATTTAGTCATTGAAACCACTGGATTAGCTGATCCTGCACCTGTAATTCAAACGTTTTTTGTAGATGAAGATCTACAAGATCAACTATCATTAGATGCAGTTGTCACAGTTGTTGACGCTAAACATATTTGGCAACATTGGGAAGCGGACGAAGCCCAAGAACAAATTGCTTTTGCTGACGTGATTTTATTGAACAAAACTGATTTGGTAACACCAGAAGTTTTAGATGAATTAGAAACCCGGATTCGGTCAATGAATGCAATGGCAAAAATTCACCGCACCCATAATTCCGAATTAGCAATGTCAGCTTTATTAGGAATTCAAGCATTTAATTTAGATCAGGCTTTAGAAATTGATCCTAATTTTTTAGGAGAAGATGCTCATGTCCATGATGAAAGCGTCTCTTCTGTAGCTATAGTCGCAGCAGGTTCTGTAAATGGTGAAAAAATCAATGCTTGGATGACAGAATTACTCAGAACACAAGGAACAGATATCTTCAGAATGAAAGGGATTTTAAATATTGAAGATGAGGATACTCGTTTTGTTTTCCAAGGAGTACACATGATATTTGAAGGTAAAGCAGATAGACCTTGGAAAGTAAATGAAACTCGTAAAAATGAACTTGTATTTATTGGTAGAAATTTAGATGAAGCTAAATTAAAAGAAGACTTTTTTGCTTGTATGAGTTAAATAAACTAATTAGATCCCCGACTTCTTCAAGAAGTCGGGGATCTGGAAATCTGTAAATCTGTAAATAAAATATCAAAACCATGAACTTAACAACTAGCAAATCTCCAGAATTTACAAAACATTATTCCACAAAACTTGCAGATTATGTCACCGCTTTGGCTTGGTCTTCTCAAGGAGAAATACTAGCAGCTAGTTCGGCGGCTGGAGAAGTTATTTTATGGGAAAATGGCGAATTAACAACCTTACAAACTGCTACAGATAAAGCAGTAAATTGTCTGGCTTTTTCCCATGATGGCAAATATTTAGCCATTGGTGGACAAGATGGAAAAGTAAAAATTTGGTGTGAAAATCAATTAATTAGCACTTTAGAAAATGCTCCTATTTGGGTTGATCAATTAGCATGGAGTCCTACTCATAATCAACTAGCTTTTAGTTTAGGACGTTATGTGCAAATTTGGGATGCAGATACATTAGAAGTTATTGCTACTCTCAATTTTAATGATTCCTCAATTTTGGGAATTGATTGGCGTAAAGACGGCAAATATTTGGCTATTAACGGCTATAAAGGCGTAAAAATTTGGTCTACTCAAGATTGGGATGAAGAACCATTTATGCTTTCCATGTCTACCGTCAGTACAGCAATGGCTTGGTCTGGTGATGGTGAATATTTAGCATCTGGAAATATGGATCGGACTCTCACCGTTTTAGAATGGGAAAACCCTGATCCTTGGGTCATGCGTGGCTTTCCAGGAAAAATTCGTCACTTAGCATGGTCAGAACTAAAAGCCCCTACAGGTGCGCCAATTTTGGCTATTTCCAGCGTTGAAGGTATAGTATTATGGGAGAAGTCGGTAGATGAATCTGTGGGTTGGGAAGCGCAAATATTAACCAATCATGTGGATATCATTAATGCAATATCTTTTGCACCCCAAAGTTTTATTATTGCTTCTGCTGGTGCTGATGGTTGGCTATGTTTGTGGGATGAAAACAAACAAGTATCACAGATTTTTACCGATACAGAAGCAGGGTTTTCTACTCTATCTTGGCATCCCCAAGGACAATTTTTAGCCGCAGGTGGTGAACAAGGTGAATTAATTATTTGGTCAACTTCTTTGGGGAATTAAAAATTAAAAATACCTTGAAATTTGCTAAGGTGTTAATTAAGGTTTAATATTTTTGGATAGGTTGTTTGGAGATAATACAGCACTTCCCGGTGTTATGAGGTACATATCTAGCGGGCAAGATGCCCGCACTACAAGAGTTTCATGATTGATTCGACTTTGTACCTCATAAGAGCGGAAACCGCTGTAGTAAATTATCACACCAGCACAAGAACAAGAAATCCTGAATTTATGGGCATTAAATTTAACACCAAAACAAATAGCCCGAAAACTAGGTATCAAAGTATTAGAAGTTAATGCAACGATTCACAATCAAGCAGATTAGTAAAAGGAGAATTATTTTTTATGAGTCGGTTTTAACCGACTTTTGCTTTTAGACAGGGAATTTATTCCCTGGATATATTTGATGTTTTATTTTGTTACGCTATCTTATGCTATTTATACAAGATTCTTTTATACTAAAAGCATAACTATTGAGTAAATCAGAGTACATTAACCATGCAAGCATCAGAAACTAAGCTGCAAGAGATTATTGAAGGTAATAAACAGTATGTTGTTCCCTTGTTTCAGAGAGCCTACAGTTGGAAAAAATCTCAGTGGGAATCTCTATGGAATGATATTTTAGAACTATATCATAGCGATAATCGTCGTCCTCATTTTATGGGTTCTATTGTCACTATGCCAACTTCTGCTATACCTGAAGGTGTAAGTAAATATTTATTAATTGATGGACAACAACGTTTAACTACTATTTTTATCCTGCTTTGTGCTTTGCGAGATAAAGCTAAAAATATTCATGATGAGTTAGCCGCAGAAATTCATAATACTATTATTGTTAATCCATATAAAAAAGGTTTAGACCATTATAAACTTCAACCTACCCAGGTAGATAGACAGTCTTTTCATAGTTTAATTAATGGTCAAGATTATGTAAATAATTCTGGTATTACTGAATGTTACTTATTTTTTGAAAAGAAGATTAGACAAAGTAATTTAGATTTTTCTGATCTCAAGAAAGTAATCTGTAGTTATTTATCTATTGTGAGCGTTGTTTTAAGTACAGAAGATAATCCTTATTTAGTCTTTGAAAGTCTCAATGCTAAAGGTGAACCTTTAACACAAGCAGATTTAATTCGTAATTATTTTTTCTTGAGAATTAATACCGAAAATCAAGACGATGCTTATAATAAATATTGGCTACCAATGCAACAAACTTTAGATGTTAATTTAACAGAATTTATCAGACATTATTTAACCAGAGATGGCGTAGAAATCAAGAAAGATGAAGTTTATTTTCAGATCAAAGAAAGAATGATCAAAAGAGATGCTATTGATTATTTGAAAGATTTATATGAATTTTCGGAATATTATGCAAAACTTTTAGATCCACTAAAAGAGAATAATTTAAAAATTCGTCGTTGTTTGGAAAGAATCAACCGTTTAGAACAAGCTACCGTTTATCCCTTTTTACTTAATTGTTATCATGATTATGAGGAAAATAATCTCTTAGAAGCAGATTTTATTGCTGTTTTGCAGATTTTAGAAAATTTCATTATTCGCCGATTTATTTGTAACGTCCAAACTAGGGGATTAAATAGGATATTTTCTGTACTGTATTCTCAAGTTAGCAAAGCAAGTAATTTAGCTCATGCTGATTTTGTGGAAAGATTAAAACTAGATTTACAAAATCGAGATTATCCCAAAGATACAGAATTTAAAGATAGATTATTGGATGTTAAACTATATGGTACTGGACGTACTTGTAAAGGTAAATTAATTTTAGAATCTATAGAAGAATCCTTCTATCATAAAGAACAAGTATCTTTTACTAATCTAACTATTGAACATATTATGCCACAAACTATAACTAAATGGTGGCAAGAACATTTAGGAGAAGAGGGCGACATAACTCATGATTTATTACTGCACTCGTTGGGTAATATAACTATTACAGCTTACAATGGTGAATTATATAATGCTGAATTTATCCAGAAAAAAGAAATATTGATTAATAGTCATTTGGAAATCAATAAATACTTTGAAAATCAAGAAACTTGGAAAAGAGAAGATATAGAAAAAAGGAGTTTATATTTAGCAGAAAAAGTTTTACAAATTTGGCCTTACTTTGGTAATGAAAATCTTATGAATCCTGCGAAAACTAAGGTAAGGGGTACAACTCCCAAACAACTAAAAATTTTTGGTAAGGAATATCCTGTCAAAAGTTGGCGGGATGTTTTAGAAAAAACTTTAAATGTGATCGCTGATTTAGATGCCGATAAATTTAAGGATGTTATGGAACAATTTCCCCGGTTCATTAGTAGAGATGAAAAAGATTTTCGGGATACGAGAAAATTAGAAAATGGGGTGTTTGTTAATGTCAACTTATCAGCTAGAGATATTAATGCTTTTTGTATAAAAGCTATCGAAACGGCAGAAATTTCTCTAGAAGATTGGCAAATAGAAACCACAACTTAATGTATGTTAGGTATCATTTTCCAAAAACCTTATTTTCTTCTTTTGCTCCTTAGCACCTTTGCGTTAAAAAAAAAGAGCGATATATTATGTAATTACCTGCATTTTACACAAAGACCAGATTCCAGATCATGAGTTTTCGCTAAACAACAATAACAGATTTTAAAATAGTCTGTGTGTCCTTCTAAAATTTCCCCTGGATTACAATCATCTTCATAACGAGCTAGTTTGACAATTTCTTCAATCAGATTTTGCTTCTCTTCTTGATCCAAATGATCAAAACAATGCTCACGTTTCAAAATTGTAATCACTTCATTTAACATATAACTTCCGCTATGATTTGACATACAATTTACTCCTATTGAAAAACTGAGAATATCGCATTTATTGTATCATAGTACAAATATACTTGTAAATCCTGTAAACAATTTTTATAGATGTAATTTTAGATACCATGTATACGGTTAACCTAGCGATGTCTATAGATAAAGAACATTATCAAATCTTCCCAATATTTGGACATCGTTAAACCTGCTTTTAGATCCCCGACTTCTTTGATAAATTATCATTATTTACAAAAGATTAAATTAAGAAGTCGGGGATCTTTAGCCTGAATTAAATCACCTTAGAGAATTTGTGATAAGAATTTCCTGGTTCTCTCTTCTTTGGGATTAGTAAAAAAGGTGTCGGGGGTAGAGGATTCAACTAATAAACCGCTGTCCATTAGCACTACTCTATCAGCAACTTCTCGCGCAAATCCGACTTCATGGGTAACAACTACCATTGTCATTCCGTCATTAGCTAGGTTTCGCATTACGTCCAAAACTTCTCTTACCATTTCTGGATCTAATGCTGATGTCGGTTCATCAAATAACATGATTTTCGGTTGCATTGCTAATGCACGCGCTATGGCTACTCGTTGTTGTTGTCCACCAGATAATTGTCCTGGATATTTTTGTGCTTGTGCTAAAATTCCCACTCTTTCTAATAATTGCATTGCTAATGCTTCGGCTTTAACTTTGGATATTTTGCGGACATATATTGGTGCTAAGGTGATATTTTCTAAAACTGTTAAATGGGGAAATAAATTAAATTGCTGAAATACCATTCCCACTTCTCGACGAATTGTTTCAATATTTCTTAAATCATGACTGAGGGTAATTCCGTCAATGGTAATAGTTCCTTGTTGATATTCTTCTAAGGCGTTGAATGTTCTAATAAAGGTTGATTTTCCTGAACCAGATGGTCCCATTAAAACAACGACTTCTCCCCGTTCTACGGTTAAACTTACACCTTGGAGGGCATGGAATTTACCATACCATTTGTGAACATCTTTAGCAATAATTATCGGGGTTGATTCTGTCATATATTCCTTTTGTGTCATACAAGTTACAGTTAAATATTTAGGAATGTTGGGTTTCCTTTCGTCAACCCAACCTACGGGTAGTTGGTGATAAAATCATTGTTTTTCATCCTGTTTATCCTTTAATCCTGGATATCCTGATTCTGACAATTATTCCTTTTGTGTAGTTTAAGATTTTAGGAATGTTGGGTTTCCTTGCGTCAACCCAACCTACGGGTAGTTGGTGATAAAATCATTGTTTTTCATCCTGTTTATCCTTTAATCCTGGATATCCTGATTCTGACAATTATTCCTTTTGTGTAGTTGAAAATTTTAGGAATGTTGGGTTTCCTTGCGTCAACCCAACCTACGGGTAGTTGGTGATAAAATCATTGTTTTTCATCCTGTTTATCAGGGGAAACGCATCTAAATCTTATTGACAAAATACCATTTTAATGTATAAACCAATAAATCCCTATTTATCGTTTGATTGATTTTTTCAGGATCATAGTGATGGACTAAAGTATTGTCAATAAGTGGTCGTTAATGCGAATATTTTGGTCATTATTGAGATTGAATCACCCTTATTGATAAGATGCGTTTCCCCTGTCCTGTTTATCCTTTAATCCTGGATATCCTGATTCTGACAATTATTCCTTTTGTGTAGTTTAAGATTTAAATAGATATTTAGGAATGTTGGGTTTCCTTGCGTCAACCCAACCTACGATGTTAATTGTTTTTCTAGGTTTTTAGCAGCTAAGGACATTGAATAACAAAATACCCAATAAATCAACCCGATAAATAAATATACTTCTGCATATCTTCCTAAAAATTGCGGTTGTGCTAATATAGAACGTGCCATTCCTGTTAATTCTACTAATCCCACTAATGATAAAAGGGAAGTATCTTTAAATAAACCAATAAATTGACCAACAATTGCGGGAATAACTGCGCGTAAGGCTTGGGGTAATATGACTAATATGAGTAATAAAGGTGTATTTAATCCTAGTGCTTTTCCTGCTTCTATTTGTCCTCTGGGAATTGCTTGTAGTCCTCCGCGCACATTTTCAGCCATGTATGCTGCACTAAATAATATTAGTCCCACAATACCTCTGAGTAAACGATCTAAACGTAAATCTGCTGGTAAGAATAAGGGTAACATGACTTGGGCTAAAAATAGAATCCCAATTAAGGGTAATCCTCTAACAATTTCAATATAAAGAATAGAAAACCACCGCACTACAGGTAAATTGCTGGTTCTTCCTAATGCGAGTAAAACTCCTATGGGGAAGGAAAGGATAATACTAATTATTGCCATTAATAGGGTAAGTAATAACCCATTCCATAGGTTTGTAGATACAGTTTGTAATCCTAAACCACCACCAATTAACCAGATAATTATGAAAAATGATGATAACCAAATTAGTGAAAGCCAAGGTGTGATGATTTTAGTAAAATTTTGACCAATTATCAAACCTGCAAATATTGAACCTACTATTAATAATAACCATAAACGGCTTGTTAATGGTATGGGGAAAATAAACAGTGAAATCCCCATAATCACAACAGCAATCAAAGAATTGCGGTTTTTGATTATTGCTTTTTTGGTAAATGCACTCGCTGTAATTGCGGTTAAAGTTGTAGATATTCCCAAAACAACCCAAATCCGCCAATATAAACTTTGGGGAAATCTTCCTACTAAAAATAAGTGTAAATTAACTTGGATTACTTGCCATTGTGCCTTAGTAATTAACCAAATTGCAAATCCTTGAACTAACCAAAATAGAAAGATAAAACAAACAACAGTTAGTAAACTATTGTACCAATTATTAAAGAGATTTTTTCTTAACCAAGTCAGTTTAATCATCATAGAAATGTGAGACCATATAGAATAATTATCACCCGTATTTATCTGCGTTTATCTGCGTTCAACATTATCTTTCCTTAATTTGCACAGAACGATTAAATAAATTTATGGTGAAAGAAATTATCAAACTCAAAGTCAGATAGGTAATCATAATTAACAGCATTACCTCCACAGCTTTTCCAGTTTGGTTAAAAGTGGTAGAAGCAACAAAATAAATATCAGGATAACCGATAGCGATCGCTAAACTAGAATTTTTTGTTAAATTGAGATATTGACTGGTTAATGGGGGAATAATCACCCGCAACGCTTGGGGAAAAATAACCAATCGCATTGCTAAATCTGGTTTTAACCCCAGAGATTTGGCTGCTTCTAGTTGTCCTTTTGGTACTGATTGAATTCCTCCCCGCACAATTTCCGCAATAAATGCACCTGTGTAAAAAGTTAACCCCAATAATAAACTAGAAAATTCTGGAGATAAAGTAAACCAAGGAAGTTGAATCCCGTTTTGGCTAAAGTTAACAAAACCCAATAAGGAAAGTTTATTTTCGGCTTTGGGAAAACTCAAGAAAACTGCAAAATACCAAAATAGCAATTGCAATAATAATGGAGTATTCCGAAAAACTTCTACATAAACCAGACTAATTTTCCTCACTAACCAATTATCTGATAATCGCGTAATTCCCGCAGTAATTCCCACAATTGTGGTGAGACAAATTCCCATTATTGCTATTCTTAAAGAATTAACTAATCCTACTAATAAAGCATAATTATAGGCATCCGTTGGTTGATAATTAATGAGAGTTTCACCAATATCAAAAGATGCTTGTTGCTTGAGAAAATTAAATCCAAATTGAATTCCTAATTGCTGTAAATTTCGTCTGACATTCCCCCACAAGATAATAACTATAACTACTGCTAAAAATACAAAAATTAGCTGGATAGCATTTTGCCAAAAGCGATGATCACGCCACAAAGGAGGTTTTGAATTGGTCATTAGTTAGTTGTCAGTTGTCAGTTGTTAGTTGTTAGTAGGGGCGAAGCATTTGGAGAACTATTTTTGGCAATGACCGACAATTTATCTTCCAAATGCTTCGCCCGTACAGTTGTCAGTTGTTAGTTGTTAGTTGTCAGTTGTTAGTTATTAGTTGTCATCCCGTCAGGTCAGTTGTTAGTTGTTAGTTGTTAATAATAAATAATAAATTCTTGTGCTTCCTTAGCGAAAAGGTGGAGAATAGAGTAATCCTCCTTTTGAGGAAATTTGATTTTGTCCGCGCGGGAGATTTAGTTTTGTCTTTGTTCCTAAATTGCGATCATAAATTTCGCCATAATTACCAACGTGCTTGATAATTTTGGCAGCAAAATCCTTTGTTAAACCAATTCCTTCTCCGAGATTTCCTTCTGTTCCTAAAAAACGTTTAATATCGGGATCTTTACTATTAGCAACCTCGGCTAAATTTTGAGAATTAATTCCCAATTCTTCCGCTTTCACTAAAGCATAAACAGTCCATTTCACTATATCACTCCACTTACTGTCACCCTTAGCAACTGCTGGCGCTAGAGGTTCAGAAGAAAGAACATCATCTAAAATGATATTATCTTCTGGTTTAGGTAAGGTTGTCCGTCGAGAAACCAAAGCGGAACGGTCTGTAGTTACAGCATCACAACGCCCTTCAGCATAAGTACCAAAGGTGATATTCACATCTTCAAAAACAACGGGTTTATAAGTAATTCCCTGTTTCCGCATTTGGTCTGCTAAATTTTGTTCGGTAGTAGTTCCAGTTTGCACACAAATGGCTTTGTCTTTCAGGTCTTTGATGGATTTAATATTGCTATTTTTACGCACCATGACAGCTTGACCATCGTAAAATACCACAGGTGCGAAATCTAAACCTTGGGAAGTTGCACGGCTAAAAGTCCAGCTAGTATTGCGACTGAGAATATCTACCTCTCCAGTTTGCAAAGCTGTAAATCGCTCCTTAGTGTTGAGATTGCGATATTCTACCGCGTCTGGATTGTCAAATACTGCTGCTGCAACAGCCCGACAAATATCAACGTCAATGCCGCTATATTTGCCGTCAGTGCCGACAAAACTAAATCCTGGTAGTTCACCACTAACGCCACAAACAAGCTGTCCACGGCTTTTAATGCGATTCCAGAGAACGCGAGTAACTTGTCCTTGGGGAGTGCTAACGGGATTTTGTGTATTATTTTGTGGTTGATCATTACAGCCACTCAGAATTAGGATTAAAGGGGCGATCGCTAAAGGCATCCCTATCCCCTGTAAAATGACAGATAATTTACTAAATTTCATAATTGTTTTTTCTCAAGAATCTTCTTTATAATTGAAACATTTATTGATACTCGTGGCAAATATATCCTCTTAGGAGTATGACTAACGGCACTCCAGCTATTAAACTGGATTTCTGTAGATGAGATTTAATTACAAGAAAACCTCTTAATTAAGAATATGCTAAATTTTCTCAACTCTCTTCTCGGTCGCCATCCAGAGCAAATCAAAGCCAATGTAGAAATTTACACTTGGCAAACTTGCCCCTACTGCATCCGCGCCAAAATGCTACTATGGTGGAAAGGTGTTAATTTCACCGAGTACAAAATTGATGGCGACGAAACAGCCAGATCAAATATGGCAGAACGCGCCGACGGCCGCCGTAGCGTTCCCCAAATTTTTATTAATAATCAACATATTGGTGGTTGTGATGACCTGTATCAATTAGATGCAAAAGCTCAACTTGACCCTCTGTTATTTGAGGTTGCGGGTAATGGGTAATGGGTAATTGGTAATGGGTGATTGGTGATTGGTGATTGGTAATTGGTAATGGGTAATTGGTGATTGGTAATTGGTAATTGGTAATTTCCTTCTTCCTCCTTCCTCCTTCCTCCTTCCTCCTTCCTTTCTTCCTTCTCCTGAACTCCTGACTCCTGACTCCTGACTCCTGACTCCTGACTCCTGACTCGGTGACTCCTGACTCCTGAACTCCTGACTCCTGACTCGGTGACTCCTTCCCCCAATGCTTCAACACCCAGAATATTTAAAACATCGAAAATGGATGAATCACGCCCTGGAATTGGCACGGGTGGCGGGTGATGCTGGTGAAGTTCCTGTGGGGGCTGTAATTGTTGACACAGATAATCAATTGGTTGCTGTGGGTGAAAATCGCAAAGAGCGAGATCAAGATCCGACTGCACACGCAGAAATTATGGCGATTCGGGCTGCTAGTCAAGTTTTACAAAGTTGGCGCTTGCATCAATGCACTTTATATGTCACTCTAGAACCCTGTCCGATGTGTGCCGGTGCGATAGTTCATGCCCGATTGGGAAAATTGATCTATGGCGTGGACGATACCAAAACTGGCGCAATTCGTACTGTTATTAACATCCCTGATCATCCAGCCTCTAATCACCGTCTGAAAGTGCTAGGAGGTATTCTAGAATCAGACTGTCGAGAACAATTACAAAATTGGTTTGCTACCCAACGTCAACAAAAATAACAGACACAGATAAAACTGTCCAAATGGGAAAACACAAGTTACCCAAGAAAATCTACGGTGGACATAATCAAGTGTGTGTCATCTTTTATTCGCCAAAAAATCAGCCACCGTTATGATCAAATCATACTTTGCTTTTACCAACCGCCATTCTCAAACTAAAAATACGCCTGTAAATCCTCACCTCGACTCCGCTCGGCGACCTTCGGTGCTTCAGAATACCTCGCGGGTTTCGCCTTGGTTAATCCGTGTTGCTTATCTTCTAGGACACTACATGGTTTTGCCATCTTTCTTTGGGCATATTAAGGTGACTGGAAGAGAAAATATTCCTACAAGTGGACCAGTAATTCTTGCACCTACCCATCGTTCCCGGTGGGATTCTTTGGTTTTGCCCTATGCTACTGGTCGTTGTGTGACGGGTAGAGATATGCGATTTATGGTAACGAGTAATGAATGTCAGGGGTTGCAAGGTTGGTTTGTGCTGCGAATGGGGGGTTTTTCTGTAAATATTGAACGTCCGGCGATCGCAACTCTCCGGCATACGGTAGAGTTAATGCAGCAGGGGGAAATGTTAGTTATTTATCCCGAAGGTGGCATTCATCGTGATGGTCAACTTCATCCCCTGAAGCCGGGAATCGCTCGTTTAGCTGTGACTGCTGAATCTACCTATCCAGGATTAGATATTAAGGTTATCCCTGTCGGTATCCACTACAGTGAACCCTATCCTAATTGGGGTACTGATGTGAATATTCATATTGGTGAACCTATCAAAGCCGCAGATTATATGAATGGAAATTTAAAACTAGAAGCCAAAAGGCTGACAGCAGATTTAACCCATAAATTAAAACAATTAAGTCATCAAGAAGTGGAAATTAGCGATCGCATTTTTGCAAAAATTCATAATTAAAATCAGGTAGGGGCGCAGGGCTTGCGCCCATTCATAAGTTACAATCAGGAAAATTCTTCCCCTAGTACCGCAGGGCGGAAGTCAAAAGTCAAAAGTCAAAACTAATATACAGTAGGCTTTTTGGCGATTGAATATGGTTGCTTTATTTACGCCGTGATGTACTAGTAGTCTGTCAAAGACATTTTGACGGGTTTTTGGTAGTGCGGGCATCTTGCCCGCGTGAGCGAGACGCTCACACTACAGTCCATCATTTTTATGTATCTGCTCAATAAATGTGAGCGAGACGCTCACACTACAGTCCATCATTTTTATCTTGACAGACTACTAGTTCCCATTACTTACAGGTATTTAACAAATATAATCCGATTTCAGGAATTTTTTTCAGTTAATATGTAAAAGCTAAAACCTGTAGCCAAAATATTTGGTAGCCATATTACATAACTGTAGATATTTCCTGAAATAATTAAAGCATTAATAACCGCCTCAAATATTTTCATTAACCCCAGAATTACTAAAGTAACTGTAAAACTATTATATTTAATCCTTGGTTGCAAATTAATTCCTATAGCTGTACCCAAGAAAGCCAATACAGCGCAGGAAATAGGTAGGGTAAATCTTTTTTGAAGATTAACTTGTAATTTGATTAGATTCGAGATATCTCCTGCTTTTTTTGCAACTAACAATCGTTGATAAATTTGAAATATATTCATTTCTCTATGATCTAATTTTTCCCTATCTAGTTGAAATTGCCGAGATATACTAGAAAGATTAAGGCGAATTTCATCAAATTTAATTCCCTGACTATAAGAACCATCTGGATTAATTATACTCTTGACACCATTATAAAAAAACCAATATTTGTTTCCTTCATTCCATTCAGCAAATTTAGATTTTATAATTACCTTCAATCCCCGATTATCTCTAATTAATAAGGTAACTTCTTGCATTTTTCCATCACTAAATCTCTCTGAGTAAAAGAAGTATTTAAGATAATTATCTTTATCAGATATTTGTTCATAATTTCTGTTGGCTAATTCTTTATAAACAATGTGATCACTTTTAAGATCCCATCTATTTATATTCATCACTTCCTCTAAGGTAATAGCAGCTTTATAGTTAGAGATAGGGACAATACCCTCATTAACAATAAATAGGATTAATGAAAGAATAAGACTTAGATGAATCGCTGGACAGATTAATTTATACAAACTTATTCCACAACTTTGTAAAGCAATAATTTCACTGGTAATTGATAATTTATTATAAACGAATATTGTGGTCATTAAAATAGCAATTGGTACAGCCAAAACAATAAACTCAGGTACTTTAAGAATGTGTAAATATATTAAAGTACCGAAAGATATTTGTTCCGTCAGGAGAAAACTAAATTGCTCGAATGATATACCAATTGATTCCGCAACAACAGTAACAATAACGATGGTAAATAGTAAAATCGGGGTAATTTCTGAGATTAAATAGCGCTCTAGTAATGATATGCGAGGAAAAATATTTATTTTTTTCATTTATCATTTTGCTGGTTATGTAGTTGCAGCAGTTGACGATATTTTGATATACAGATATTAGTGATAAAAATTTTGTGGTGTGCTTATTAATCTTATTTTTGTTTTTCGCAAACTGCTGGTTAAGTTATTTTTGGAAATGTTGGGTTTCGCTGTCGCTCTACCCAACCTACAACACCCAACCTACGACTTTAACTCCTGATA
The DNA here is from genome assembly GCF_028330815.1 of Dolichospermum lemmermannii CS-548. Lineage (NCBI taxonomy): Bacteria > Bacillati > Cyanobacteriota > Cyanophyceae > Nostocales > Aphanizomenonaceae > Dolichospermum > Dolichospermum lemmermannii. The sequence continues at coordinate 1,046 of NZ_JAQMTJ010000324.1, read as the reverse complement.
AAAGCAACTGCTTGGTTATATGCTGTCTCAACCTCAGCAGCGCAAGCTTGGGCTTTAGAACCAAAAGGGTTTGCTTCTAGGGAAGTACACTGCGTAGCTAAATCTCTCCTTAGGGCTGTAATATCACTAATGGGTGTACTCTTAGTAATGGTTTGTGCATAATTTAATGAGGGAACCCTAACAGTTAAAGTTTGAGGGGTAGTACCTCCACCTCCACTATTAGTACCTCCACCTCCACTAGAAGTATTACTTGATGTACCTCCACCTCCACTAGAAGTATTACTTGATGTACCTCCACCACAGGAGGTAATCATTAAACCAACCAGTAGAAATCCGAAAAGCCCATGAGTTGAAAAAATTCTTAACATAAAGTAGTTTTACATAGATTTACTTATCCCACTCTAAATCTAAAAATCTCAACTCCTGTCTAAGTAATGATTGTCTTGTGACTGTTTTATGATTAACTTGGAGGTCGTTGAAAAAGTTTTTGATTGTAATATTAGACACTTGTTAATTATTCAATCTGCTTCTTTCAAAGGGATTTTAGAGGCATATAAGATTTGTTGATACATGATGAGAGACTTTTTATGAGAGAATAAATACTGTCAGTAATAATATGTTTTTAGGTGATGAAAAGCCATAATAATGATCAAAAAAAGAAAAGAATTACCGTGACAGCCTCTTGTCAATGTATAAAGAAGGCCGAAATGGCTTTAATTAGACTAGGATTTGAATCAAAATCCAATTTTGCTAAACATCATTTATCTAGAACAACAGTTACCAAATTTTTTCAGGCTCAACCAATTTCAGTTGACTCCCTGAAAAGGATATGCAGAGAGTTAGAATTGAATTGGGAAGATTGTTTACCAACAGAAGAAATAATTAATAATAACCAAGAGAAAAAGACAAGAGAAAATAACAATTATTCCAATTACCAATTACCAATTACCAATTACCAATTACCAATTACCAATTACCAATTACCAATTACCAATTACCAATTACCAATTACCAATTACCAATTACCAATTACCAATTACAAATTA
>NZ_JAQMTJ010000323.1:0-5860 GCF_028330815.1 Dolichospermum lemmermannii CS-548 | reverse complement strand
TAAAAATGATGGACTGTAGTGTGAGCGTCTCGCTCACGCGGGCAAGACTTGTACTGAGCTTGTCGATAGCGCAGCGTGGCGTTAGCCATAGTATGCCCGCACTACCAAAAACCCGTCAAAATAAATTTGACAGACTACTAGGTCACTTTTAACGACTGTTTGAGCATTTTAAATGGCTATTTTATCACCTCGAACAACGGCTTGAGCATTTTGGATTGCTTCTCTATCTGCTTGCAATGTGGCTTGTGATGTCTCACTGTTAGTAGAATACAATTGGGCTTGATCCTGGCTCACAGCACCATTTTTATATAGTTCGTTATAACGTTTAGTTTGGGACTGGGCGTATTTTGCTTGTGCTTGATCTTCTGCTAAGGTAGCGATCGCTTGTCGGACTAATCCCTCATCTTTAGCTAATGTCGTGATCTGATTTTCTGCATGAGCCAAGTTTCCTAACCTGACTAGGAAAAAAGTCACAATAGTTTCATGACTTTTTTCCTAATTTAAAAATAGATCCAGCAATCAAATTAGCAATTAACCCCATATAAACCTCCATCATGACAACTAAAACCACTTTCACATCTTGGATAACTTGCCCTAAACCCAACCCCCAAGCTAAATTACGCCTATTTTGCTTTGCTTATGCTGGTGCTAGTGCCTCAGTTTTTCGGACTTGGGCTGATGATTTACCCGCAACTATTGAATTATGCCCTATCGAAATTCCCGGTAGAGGCAGACAAATCAAATCACCTCCATACACAAAAATCCTCCCTTTAGTCCGAGAAATAGCCACTAATATCATCCCCTGTCTAGATAAACCTTTTGCTTTTTTCGGTTACAGTATGGGTGCATTAATCAGTTTTGAGTTAATTAGGCTACTGCGTTCTGAATATAGTCTTTATCCTTTGCATCTTTTTATTGCTGCCCGTTGCGCCCCACAATTCCCTAGGGAAAACCCACCCATTTCTAAATTACCAGATGCCGATTTTTTAGCCGCAATATCCCAGTTTAATGGGACTGCCAAAATGGTGCTAGAAAATGCCGAATTGATGCAGATTTTTTTGCCGATTATTCGGGCTGATTTTACAGTTTTGGAATCCTATGTTTATACTTCTCAACCACCTCTAAATTGTCCTATTAGTGCTTTTGGTGGGTCAGAAGATCCAACAGTTAGCTATACTGCTCTTTCTGCCTGGGAAAAACAAACTGTTGCTCCTTTTTCATTGAAAATGATCGGTGGTGATCACTTTTTTATCAATACGGCTAAAAGCACTTTAGTTAATAGTGTAATTCAATCTTTACAGTGTTATATTTAAGATATTTTTGGCTAAAAAATAGTAGCAATATCCACTCTCGTATTCTAACATACGAACCTGAAGTTATTAGCTCAATAGTACGGTTATTACGAAGATTATATCTATAAAACCGAACTGTAATTAATTGATTTTCTAGTGCTATCATCTAATTGGGAGGCTAAAAATTAGGCTTCAAGAAGTTAAGAGTTAGAGATTTTGCCAGTAGTATTATTGTTTACCAAGTCACAAGCTGAAGATTTAGTCTCACCAAATCAGAAAGTCCAATAGTGAATTTTTGAGGAGATAGTTATGACACTTGTACGTTGGAATCCGTTACGGGAAATAGAACGCTGGGAACCATTCCCTGAAATGGGTATTATCCGGCAGCAAATGGATCGCTTGTTTGAACAATTATTACCACCTGATGCAGTTGAAAGGGTGGGGTTAACTTTCATTCCTCCGGCTGAGATTGCAGAAACTGATAGTGATTTGAAGTTGAAAGTAGAAATACCAGGTTTGGACGCAAAGGATCTTGATGTCGAAGTCACTCCTGAATCGGTTTCTATTAGCGGTGAGCGGAGGTCGGAAACAACAACGGAAGCAGAAGGTTTGACTCGCTCGGAATTCCGTTATGGTAAGTTCCAACGGGTAATTGCCTTGCCTGCTGTTGTGGATAATGAGAAGGTAGCGGCAGAATATAAGGATGGAATTCTCTATCTAACTATTCCTAAAGCCGAATCGGAAAAACACAAAGCTGTGAAGGTTCGTCTTTAGTTAGTTACCTTTGATTAGGCTAGATCAGGAAGGGTGAGGGATTTTATAATTACTTCATCCTTCATTTTTTTTGTTACTAGTAGGCGAGATTATAATTTATTATCAATAGTCCAGGTTTAAAAATATGCCTAAAAATATGTTTTAAATTATATAGTTAATTCTCAAGATAGATGCTAAAAAAGCATTCTTATATTCACAAGTCTTGAGAGCAACAAGTTTAACCTATATTTCTTTTCATTCTTTTATGTAAGGGATGGGAAAATATATCCCAGTCACTGTTAATATATCGGAAATAGCAGTTTATGCCTCTGAGTTAGATGGGATTTTTTAATTTTTTAGAAAACTTCTATGAAAACACACACTGATACAGTTTCATTTGCTTGAATAGCTATATAAAGAGGATTAAGACTGGCAATTATTAATTATGGCAACCAAAGTAATTGATGTTAGAGAATATACTGTCCGAGCGCACAAAAGGCAGATTCATACGCGAGTTTTCAACTTTGTCTGTAAAGAATGTAATCAGGCTACAAAACGAGAGACTTTCGGAACTCGCCCTTTATATTGTGAATGTTGTCGTCCTCCCCAACCTCCTAAAAAATCACTCCAGGTATCGACACCGAGCAAACCTAGAGCCATGACTTACACCAGCAATATAGATTTAGGTTGAGTGAATTACTATGAATTCTCCAGAACAATTACAAGCACCCCCCGATGTATTTATTACGCCATTGTTGGAATTACGAGATTACTATGGGAGTCTCGCAAAAAAGTACCAACGTCTATTTATAGAGGCGCGATCGCAATTAGATAATGTAGAATCTTTGTTGTCTACTTGGTCTTATCCTCATGACAACGAACAGGTTGAGGCTGCTGAAGAAGATTCACTGTTGTTGTTGTCTTCCAATCAGAGTTCTCGTGTAGAATATTTGGATTCTCTAGAGTCAGAAGTTCCTAAATCAGACTCTTTCAAGGTTGATCATTCCCTTTCTGAAGTTAGCAACTCAGGCAATTTTTCCTTTCAACGTCGTCACTATGTTGGTAAAGGGGAAGACGTTCCCATGCTGGCTCAGTATGAAAATATGACTCGCATGGAAGCACTTAAAAAGCTATTGCAAGAATATGTGGGAACTGTCTGTCACATAGATTTTATTGTGCGATCGCTCTACGGTAATTTAGAGTCTACTATCTTTAAAGTCGTTAAAGGTAGAGTCCAATCATCTCTAACTCAAGGGAGAGAAAGTGGTTATTGGTCAGCAATTCCCGATGAACCTGGTTGCTATACCCTAGATTTAAATTCACTAGGACCGATTCAAGGTAAGGGAATATCTAGAAGTATTAAATCCTCCAAAACCAACAAACATTTCACCAGACCCCAGATGAAAGTAGTCCCGATGTTGGCACAATTTGATGGTCAATTTTTAATTGATGCTCTGACCTTATTTCTAGAACAAAATGCCGGACGAATTTTCAATGTGAATGAGATAGTCAATGGTATTTATGGACATTTAGATGCTGAAGAAGTCAGAGAGGTCAAAAATAAGGTTCTCAATGAACTATCTAGGGGTCATCGCACAGGCCGCTTTGTGAGAGTTCCTAACCAAATCGGTTTGTATACTTGGGATATGAATATGATCGTCCAGAAATGATCCAAAAAAGGGGCGTTAACAAATTGTAACGCCCTCTCTAAAGTTTGCCTATATACAAAAATGGGATGAGATTTTAAGCCCACCCCTAATTTATTAATCTTATTTGAATAGTCAAGAATTATTGAGGTTTATCTTGTTGACGACGAGAACGCATATTTTCTCGCATTTGCTTCATTTGTGCTTGCTGTTCCGGAGTTAACACAGCTTGCATTTGTTGTTTTGATGACTCTCTAATTTGTTTAATTTGATTTTTCTGTGTTTCAGTTAAGTTCAAAGAAGCAAAAATATTACCTTTTTTACCACGTCCTTCTTGACGTTCTCCTTGTCCTTGTCTTTGTTGACGTTGCGCTTGATGTTGAGCCTTACGTTCAGCCATTGCAGCTTGTAATTTGGTCTTTTGTTCGGGAGTCAAAACAGCTTCAATTTGAGCGCGGGTACTGCGGCCGATTTCTTTCATTTTAGCTTTTTGTTCAGGTGTCAAATTCAACTTTTGAAATTGACCCTTTTTTTGCCATTCTTTACCAGGTTGAGGTGAGGATGGATTATTTTGTTCCGCTTGAACTGCAAATGGAGTTGCGATTAAAGTTAAAGCCAGAGTACCAGCAATCAGTGATAATGTCTTCAGTTTCATAAATACCTTTTGGTTATGTTTGGTTATGTTGGCTTTCTATAGTTCCTATCATATAGATTAACGCCCAGTAATGATATGAGGCAAAGGTCACGTCTACACCCATGACTTTAGTCATGAAATTAGCATTTCAATATCTTCCTCTCATCCTATTGAACTTGAATCATGATACAAATATATTAAATCTAGGTTAGGCTGCCATTTTTTCAATTATCAATTTTTTATGAATCGTCCTATTCAATTTAATAATCATCCTTTTCGATTTCTACTTTATTTAGAATGGCTACTATTAGGATTTTCGGCGTTAATGGCATTAATGCCATCTCCTTCACCGCGCTTTTCTGTCATGTATCCAGAACTGACAATTTGCAGTTTGACATTTTTCGGTTTAATGGGTTTAAGATTGCCTACTTACAATAAAATCAATAAATTTATTTATACGACTATTGAAGTTATATTAATTTTAATTACTGGCTTTTTTGGTGGTAGAAGTGCGAGGCTTTTTCCCTTTCTCTATCTAATTTTGGTAACTCGCAGTTGTTTAATTTTTCGACTACCAGGAAGATTAGCAGTTACTTTCTCCTCATTTATTTTATTTTTACTTACTCTCAGACAAAGGATGCCTCCTGGACGATTTTCACCAATAGCCCAAGAAAGATTTTGGTTTTTTAGTTTTAGTTTAGCAGTTTTATTTGGTTTAAGTTTAGTATTTGTTTTAGTATTAATGAATACTGTTTTATCTGAACGGCAAAGTCGAGATAAACTCCAAGCTGCAAACGAAAAACTCCGTCAATATGCCTTGAGAATTGAAAGTCAGGCAACTTTGGAAGAACGCAACCGTATTGCTAGAGAAATTCATGATTCTTTAGGACATTCTCTGACGGCTTTAAATCTTCAATTAGAAACTGCTTTAAAGTTATCAAAACACGATATACCTAGAGCAATGACGTTTTTAGCCACTGCCAAAGAACTCGGTTCAAAAGCCTTACAAGATGTCCGTCAATCGGTTTCTACCATGAGATCCCATCCTTTACAAGAACAATCGTTAGAACAGGCAATTCAGAATCTTGCGGCAGATTTTCAGCGTTCTACTGGCATTTTACCCAGTTGTCAAATATCCATTATTTCTCCATTGTCTATGGAAGTCAGCACTCCTATTTATCGAGTTATTCAAGAATCATTAACTAATATTTCTAAATATGCCCAAGCCACAGAAGTTCAACTAGAATTAACAACAACATTAGAAACTGTGAAGTTAACAATTCAGGATAATGGCAGAGGTTTTGATTTAGAGCAAAATACTACTGGATTTGGTTTACAAAGTATGCGCGATCGCACGTTGGCATTAGGAGGTGAATTTCATATTCATAGCAGTCATAATCATGGTTGTCAAATTATAGTTGATATCCCTTATTTATAGCAGGGGAGAATATTTTTTCCAATCACCAATTACCAATCACCAATCACCAATCACCAATCACCAATCACCAATCACCAATCACCAATCACCAATTACC
>NZ_JAQMTJ010000322.1:0-19336 GCF_028330815.1 Dolichospermum lemmermannii CS-548 | reverse complement strand
GTGTTGTCCAGTCCATATTGGTTTAAATTTGCTCTACTGTGACAAGGTATATCATTGTATTATTCCCCATCAAGAGGCAAAAATTCCATCTCTCAAACTCTTCCTTTGCGCCTGGAGCGTCTCTGCGTGAGACCATTGGTGTCAACTTAACGTAAAACCCATAGCCCGCCTGGGAATTAATTCCCAGTCTAATAGCAAAAGTCATCTGAAGATGACTAAGAATTGTCTAAATCCTCAGTTTACTTTAGTAAACTTTAGCTATTAGCCCGGAAATTCATTTCTGGGCGGGTGTGGAAGCCAAACAAATAAGGTAACTAATGGCGCGAAACAAATTCCTACTTTGATTCCTGCGCTTCCGTAGGCTGGGTAATAGCTTGACAATACCCAATCAGAGTATTAATGCGTTCCTCAATAGTTTTCAACCTAGCTTGTAAAGTTGTTAATTGCTTTGCTCCTTGAAGAAACATCATATCTACTTCCAATAGTCGCAACTGCTTACTTATTTCGGTTTTATAGGATTGCTCCCGCGAATTAGCATCAACCAAAGGCACAATTTGCTGGATAAAAAATCCCTGCAACTGGGCTACATTCTGCTTTAATTTCTGTAAATTAAGTTTACCTGCCGTTACATTAGCTCGAAACTCATCTAGAAATGTTGCCAATTCCTGATATTTATCACAATTAAAAGACATCTGTTGCTAGTTAAGATAGTATTAATGTCAAGAAAATTTTCTTATATCCCCAAACTTTCCCTTCTTCCTGTTCAAAATCACAAGTCTCAAAATCTTACTTTGAGGCTTGATTTGCCGTCAATAGGTTTTTTATTATGTTTGAACAAAACCTGCAATGGATGATGATTATAAGCCATTAGGGCATCATCTCTAAGCCTTTAGTCCACAGCATCTATTTTATAGGCGTGCTGTCTATTCTGCTTTTCTCCCAACCTATCCACAAATTACCTTTTTAATTTTATGAGTAGTGTAGCTGTCAAACCCCCTGTTGATGTTGTTCTCCCAGACTGGCTTAACAAATGTTTAATCGAACCACCAGCACCGATACTTACAGAGGAAGAAGACCGAACGTATAACGGTAATGCCTTAATTTGTCGGGCTTTTCAGTTTGCATATGAACTGCATGGGGGTCAAATTCGGAAATCAGGAGAACCGTATATTGCCCATCCTGTTGCTGTAGCGGAAATACTCCGTGAATTAGGTGGTAGTCCGGCTATGATAGCAGCCGGCTTACTTCATGATGTAGTCGAAGATACAGAAGTTACAAGTGAAGATATAGAAGCCCGGTTTGGACCAGAAGTGCGGCTATTGGTAGAAGGTGTTACCAAACTGTCGAAAATAAATTTTACTAGCAAAACCGAAAGTCAAGCGGAAAATTTCCGGCGAATGTTTTTGGCTATGGCGCAAGATATTCGCGTAATTGTGGTAAAACTGGCAGACCGTTTGCATAATATGCGAACCCTTCAATATATGTCCGAAGCTAGTCGTCAACGCAGCGCCCAGGAAACACGAGATATTTTCGCACCTTTGGCGAATCGCTTAGGGATTTGGCAAATTAAATGGGAATTAGAAGATTTAGCATTTAAATATTTAGAACCAGAAGCTTATCGAGAAACTCAGCAATGTGTCGCGGAAAAACGCACGGCACGGGAAGAAAAATTACTCAAAGCTACGGATACTTTACGCCGTCGGTTACTCAAAGCTGGTGTTAATTGTCTGGAAATTAGTGGTCGTCCTAAACACCTTTATAGCATTTATCAAAAAATGCAGCGGCAGCAAAAGGAATTTCATGAAATTTACGATTTGGCAGCGCTGCGAATTATTGTTCAAACCAATGAAGAATGTTATCGGGCTTTGGCAGTGGTTCATGATTCTTTTCGTCCCATTCCTGGTAGATTTAAAGATTACATTGGCTTGCCTAAACCAAACCATTATCAGTCTTTGCATACCGGAGTAATTGGCTTGACTGGCCGCCCGTTGGAAGTGCAAATTCGGACTTTGGAAATGCACCATATCGCGGAATATGGTATTGCTGCCCATTGGAAGTATAAAGAAACTGGGGGTTCTGAAAATACTCCTGTGACAAGCACTGATGAAAAATTTACTTGGTTACGGCAGTTGCTAGATTGGCAAAGTGATTTAAAGGATGCTCAGGAATACTTAGATAGTGTTAAAGACAATCTATTTGAAGATGACGTTTATGTCTTCACCCCAAAGGGGGATGTTGTTCCCTTAAGTCCTGGTTCTACAAGTATTGATTTTGCCTATCGGATTCATACGGAAGTGGGAAACCACTGTGCAGGGGCGCGAGTCAATGGGCGGATTGTTCCTTTATCCACGCGTCTGCATAATGGGGATATTGTGGATATTATTACCCAAAAGAATTGTCATCCCAGCTTAGATTGGTTAAATTTTGTTAGCACTTCGGCTGCGAAGTATAGAATTAAACAATGGTACAAGCGATCGCGCCGGGAAGAAAATGTTGCTAGGGGACGGGATTTATTAGAGAAGGAATTGGGGAAAACTGGTTTTGAGAATTTGCTCAAATCAGACGCTATGCAAACTGTGGCGGAAAAATGTAATTATCACAGTGTGGAAGATTTACTCGCCGGTTTGGGTTATGGGGAAATTACCTCAAACTTAGCACTGAACCGGTGGCGGGAAATTGTCAAAGCTAGACAACCTGTAAGTGATGTTGTTCCATTTATTCCCAAAGAACCAACGCCAAAAACTTCACGGGATATGTTAACCACTAGTTCCCGTGCTAGTGATTCCCCAATTATTGGTATGGAGGGTTTGGTTCATCATATCGCTGGCTGTTGTACTCCCATTCCTGGGGAAGCGATTGTGGGTGTAGTGACGCGAGGAAGGGGAATTTCTATTCATCGCCAAGGCTGTCATAATGTAGATCCTGTTGAGTATGAGCGTTTAGTCCCAGTCCGCTGGAATTTAGCTATGGAAAACCGCAGTCGTACTCATACTTATCCTATTAATATACAAATTGAGGCTATGGATAGGGTGGGAGTATTAAAAGATGTTTTGTCACGTTTGAGTGACCAGGGGATTAATGTCCGTCATGCTCAAGTGAAAACTTCTTTGGGACAACCCGCTTTGATGAATTTGGGTATTGATGTCCGCGATTGTTCTCAGTTGGAACATTTATTTGTGCAACTCAAGAAAATGAGTGATATTCTCAATATTCGTCGGGTTTGTGAGGTTGAGGACTGCGGTTAGTGGGGTTTACAGCTATTTTCAATTTTGTTTCGCGCAATCTCTCTTAGAGATCCCGAAGGGTAGGCGCTAAGGAGCAAAGGCGCAAAGGAAGAAGATAGCTGTAATTTAAAGGTTTTAGACGATTTCATTTAAGGTTTGCAGCAGTTGATCAATTTCTGCGGCTGTGTTGTAGTGGGCTAGTCCTATGCGTAATAAGCCACCTGATGTTTCTACGTCTAGTTTTTCGGTGAGGTTAACTGCGTAGAAGTTGCCGTACCAAGCAAATATTCCCTGTTCTCCTAATATTTTGGCGATTGTTTCTGGTGTTTTTCCTTCTATGCGAATAGAGACGGTTGGTGTCCGCCATGTAAATTGGCTGGGTTCGGTAATACCATAAAGGCTTAAACCGGGGATTTTTAATAATCCGGAAATTAGCTTTTTGCTTAATTCTCTTTCATATTGTTGGATGGCTGACATTGCTACTAATAATGCGGCTCGTCGGCTATGATAAGCTGATGCTAATTCATGGTTTGGTTGTTTTTGTTCAGTTAGAAAGCGAGGACAATGGAAGGTTATTAAGCCTTCTCTATCTGCTTCTATTAAGGATGAAAGTAATTCGTTATCTAAGGTTGGGGAAACATGACAACCTAATTTTGTTAAATAATTAATTGCTGCTACTAATCCGGCTAAACCTTCATGATTTAATGTTCCTGTTTCCCATCTGGAAGGGACTTCTTCTGATGCTGGTTTAACTTTATAGGGGGAAAATTTAGTTAAATGTTCTCTTTTTCCGTAGAGGATTCCTAAATGGGGGGCAAAGAATTTATAGGCGGAACAGGCGAGAAAATCACAGTCTAAATGATGAACATTTATCGGTGCATGGGGGGCATAATGAACGGCATCAACATATACTAAAGCCCCGAATTTATGGGCGAGTTTGACTATTTTAGCAATATCATTAATTGTGCCAACGGCGTTGGAAGCGTAAGTTACTGCTACTAGTTTGGTGCGGGAATTTATCTTTTTTTCTAAATCGTTTAAATCTAAAGTACAGTCGGCGATATTAATATCAACAGTCCGAATAATGACACCTTTTTCTTCTAAAGCATACCAGGGAGAAATATTGGCAGCATGGTCTAAATCTGTAACAATTATTTCATCACCGGGTTGTAGTTCTCTACCGATAGCGCGACTCACGGAGAAGGTGAGGGTGGTCATATTTGCGCCAAATACTACTTCATCATTATCGCATCCTAGGAAGTCGGCGATCGCTGCCCTGGCAGAAATAATCAAGGCATCGGTTCGCATACTGGTAGCAAAAGCCCCGTGAGCATTGGCATTTGATCTGACTAAATAATCACTAATTGCGTCTAATACTCCACCGGGTACTTGTGTGCCACCGGGTCCATCAAAGAAAATTGCTGGTTTTCCGTTGATTGTTTGTGTGAGTGCGGGAAACTGGGAACGAATCCATTTTATGTCTAAAGATTCCATGATTTTTCCTCTTTTTTATGATTTTTGTTTCGCGCGCAGACGCTAAGGAGCAAAGACGCAAAGGAAATACAATAACTCATATTGTAGTCTAAGATTCAATTTTGTTGTCTAGGAAAAGCAACATTATTTAAAAGGTTAATAGGGTTGATATTTTTTAGTAATTGCATTTGTTGTTGATTTTTAACTAATAATGCCCCCGCAAATCCTAGTGAGTTGACAGAAATTTTCTCAAATTCTTCTTGTTTGCGGGGGACAATTAACATCCATTCTCGCGTAAATAAAAGATTATATGCTCCTGATTGCATATTATTTTCTAGAGGTTTAATTCCCACAGTTCGCAATAAAGTATGATATTTTTCTAAGGTTACTTCTGCACTTTCTCCCATTTTAAGCGTAGTGAAAGCGTGTAAAAAGGGAAATTCTGGAATAGTTCCCAGATCATTTTCTAATTTTGCTGTTTTCAAAAGTGATGAAATGGGAATATCTGTTTCTGTAAAAGGAACAATTTGCAAATGTTTATGTGGTTGACTCGCACCGGCAAGTTTACCACCGTTATAAAATACTAACCCATTAAATTCTGCTAAACAAGCCCATACTGCTGTTAAGTCTTCTAGGGTAAGTAGGCTTTCCTGTGGTTCAAAAGCGCGGGTGATTATTAATAAGTGATAATCAACAACATTGAATTTATTTAAAATACAAACATGAGTATTAGAGATATCTGTGACAAATAAATCTTCTTCGTAGGGTAAAAAAGGATTAAATTCTTTACCAGTTTTAGTAGCTTCTTGATCTTTTTTAGCCTTATCAGCGTTTTTGCGGTTGATATTTTCTAAAATTCTGATAACAAACTTGATTCCATCTTTTTCAAAAATTTCCAACTCTGTAGGAATAGATTTTAAAGCTCCAGATTTTAAAGCGAGTTCGGTGGTTTTTTTGATCCTTGTCCATAATGTACCGGGTTTCAGTCGAATTTCTTGCTGGTGCATATTTTATAGGAGATAACTAACAATTTTATATCATAAATTGGTTGGGTAAAATTAATAATTTCTGGTAATATTGGATTTCTATATAGTATAATTAAAATCAGCAAATTATCACCATTCAAGAGGTGAATCATGGTTCAAACCTTAACCAAATCAGTCAGCTTTGAGGAGTTTATCCAATCCTATCCAGAAACAGGATCACGTTATGAATTACACAATGGAGAAATTGTAGAAATGAACCCACCAGTAGGAGATCATGAATTCGTAATTGGTTTTTTAGCCCGTAAGATATCAGGAGAATTAGATAGACTTAATCTTTCTTACCTTATACCTAAAACAACATTAATCAAAACACCAAAATCTGAATCTGCCTATTCACCTGATATTTTATTACTCAATCCTGCTAACTTACCTAATGAACCGTTGTGGAAAAAAGAATCAACCATTACTCAAGCTGCTTCAGTTCCTTTAGTGATAGAAATTGTTAGCAGTAATTGGCAAACAGATTATACTCATAAAACCAACGATTATGAATCAATGGGTATTCCTGAATATTGGATAGTTGATTATGGTGCTTTCGGTGGTAAAAGATTTATTGGTAATCCTAAACAACCGACTATTTCTATTTATTCTTTAGTTGATGATGAATACATAGTTAATCAATTTAGAGGTGATGATTTAATTATATCGCCATTATTTCCAGAACTCAAATTAACACTTTCACAAATTTTACAAAATATATAAATACTGTAAGCGTCAGATCCCCGACTTGTTTAAGAAGCCGGGTATCTGATCTGATCTAAGAACAATATAAAGTATCTCTTGTATCCCTTTTTGTCACGGGATTAGTACCTTTTGCCAACTTACATAGTTTCTTTTGTTCATCTTGACGCAGTAGTACATCGGTAAAATCTGCACCATCTATTATAGCACCATCAAATCTGGCGTTAGCGGCAAATGCTCCTTCTAATATGGCGTTGGTTAAATCGGCTTTAATCAATCGCGCTGAATCTAATGTAGTATTAGTTAGGTTTGCTCCCTGTAAATTTGCTGATTCTAAATTGGCGGCGAAGAAACTCACACCACTTAAATTAGAGTTACTAAAATTACTGTAACGAAGATTTGATTTAGTAAAACTGGAGTCTGTTAAATCACGTCCAGAAAAATCAGAGTTGATCAGAATTTCTTTGTTATATTCCAGTGCTACAGCAGTAGGGACAAAACTTGCTAAAGCTGTGGTGGAAATGATTGCCCAAAGTAATAAACTGAGTATGCTTATCCAATTGCGATGTTTAGTATTCATGGTATTGTTAATTAATGGCTAATCCTTCTCCATTTAATTATGCAGATATTGGTAACATAGGTGAAGACCTGGTAGCCAAATGGTTACAATCTACAGGTTGGGAAGTTTTGCAGCGTCGCTTTTGGTGTCCTTGGGGAGAAATTGATATTATCGCTCAATATCAAGACTCAATTGTGGCATTTGTTGAAGTGAAAACCCGCAGTTCTGGTAATTGGGATGAGGGGGGAAAAAATGCCATTACTCCCCAAAAACAAGCAAAAATTTGGCGGACGGCGGAAATATTTTTAGCTGAATATCCACAAAAAGCTGATTATGCTTGTCGCTTTGATGTAGCACTGGTTCACTATCAACCAGAAACTAGAAAAATTATTGGGGACAAATTTTTAGAGCGTTTATCTATATCTGGATATGAGTTTAAACTGCAACAATACATTGAGGCAGCTTTTGATAAATAATAAATGCTATGGCGAAATTATTTTTACTTTGCGATACTTAATTTAGAACTGTTTAAGCGAGTGTTTCTGGACAATATCCTAAACCTCGAACAAACTGTTGTCTAAATGCTTCAATTTCTTCCCTTTCCGGGCTACCATGAGAAACAACTGCTACTTGGTAACGACGCATTACGTCTACGGGTGTTTGTCCGGCTTCTAAACTCCAAAACGCCATTTGCACTCTCATTGGTGGTTGATAGCTAATTCCCAATTCACTCAAGAAAGCTCGAAAATCGCCGTCTTGTTGATCTGAGACTGTTTCTTTGAATTTAATTCTGACTACCCAACCATCAATTTGATGAATCACGCTCACAAAGGATAGGGGAAGTTGTGGTCTACCATGTAGGTATTGAACGATTCTCAGGGTGAGGGTGGCATTGCCTAGATAGTATAAGTATTCCATCATCATGTTATGGGATTAAAATTAGTTCTACCTATCTATCTTCGTTAATGGGGTGGAGTTCCCGGTAGGGTAAAAGCACCCGTTCTTTTATGGGGAGATTTACCCAATCTGGGCAGGAGGCAGAAGGCAGGGGGCAGGGAGAAATAATTTTCCCAATTACCAATTACTCAATTACTCAATTACTCAATTAATATGAAGCAAAAAATACTACAAGCAGAATCACAAGATATCAATTTAGATTGTTCGTTGTCTGGTTATGAATACGAACTTCCACCGGGACGAATTGCCCAAAACCCTGCTGTTCCTAGAGATAGTTCTAAGTTATTGGTGGTAAATTCTCCTGAAACCGCTAAGACTATACCACCACTACATCACATTTTCCGTAATTTGCCGGAACTGTTAAAGCCGGGAGATTTGCTAGTGATGAATAATACTAAAGTTATTCCCGCTCGGTTGTATGGCTATACGTCTACGAGTGGGAGTGTGGAGGTGTTACTGGTAGAGGAACGGCGACATAATTGCTGGTTGGCTTTGGTGAAGCCAGGAAAGCGGTTTAAGATAGGCAATGAGATTATTTTTACATCGGGGGAACAGGGAAATAAACAAACATTAAAGGCGACAGTGGTTGAGTCAGATTCGGAAACTGGGGGGCGATTATTACAGTTTGAGTTACCGGAGCAAGTTCCTTTATTGCAGGTGTTGGGGACATTTGGACAAATTCCTCTACCACCTTATATCACGGCTTCTACGGCTGCTGATGAACAGTATCAAACAGTGTATGCGGCTGAAGAAGGAGCGATCGCAGCCCCAACAGCAGGATTACATTTTACACCGGAATTACTAGAAAAATTGCGTAGTTGTGGCATTAATCAGGCTTTTATTACTCTTCATGTGGGTATCGGTACTTTTCGCCCAGTAGAAGTAAAAGATGTTACTGCCCATGCTATGCACGAAGAATGGATTGAAGTTCCTGCTGATACCGTTGAGCAAATTCGGGCTACTCAGGCTGCTGGGGGGCGAATTATTGCGGTGGGAACAACAGCGGTAAGGGCTTTGGAGGGTGCAGCACAATTGGGAGATTTACAGCCATTTGTGGGGAAGACAAATTTGTTTATTTATCCTGGGTATAAATGGCAGGTTGTGGAGGGTTTAATCACCAATTTCCATTTACCCCGTTCTAGTTTATTGATGCTGGTTAGTGCTTTGATTGGTAGAGAAAGATTGTTGGATCTTTATCAAGAAGCAATTACTTCTGAATACCGCTTTTATTCTTTTGGTGATGCCATGCTGATATTACCAGAAGGGAAAAGCATTAAATTATGAATTTTTGATGGATCATCTAATTTAGATTAGATTCAGTATGACTTTTTACTTTTCGTTACATATTACTCTTCGAGAAGCCGCTCCGCGTCTACGGTTTTTTTCCGTTCACCTACTTAATTGAAAAAATTATTATTCCCTGTTCCCTGTTCCCTATTCCCTATTCCCTATTCCCTGTTCCCTGTTCCCTATATTGGTAAACGATTTATATCTTTATTGCAACCAATTACTACCATTGCAGAACCTCTTTCTAAACGTTTAGTTGGTTCGGGATTAATGATAAATTTACTATCATGACTGACAGCTAACATATTTAAACCATAGCGGTTACGAAGTTGAAGTTCAGCAATGGTTTTTCCATGAAATTCATCAGGAACAATTAATTCAACAATACTATTATCTGGGTCAAGATCAAATCTTTCTAAAATTCCCGGTTTAGTAAGTGTGCGTGCTAAAGCACAACCAGCTTCGTATTCAGGAAACACTACATGATCTGCTCCCACTCGTTGTAATAATTTACGGTGAACTTCACTAGAGGCTTTTGCCACCACGTGAGGTACACCACCTTCTTTCACATTTAAAGTAGTAATAATACTTTCTTGAACGTAGTTACCAATGGCGACAATTACGGTATCAAATTCAAAAATTCCGGCTTCTTTTAGTGCTGCTGGTTCGGTTGAATCTAGTTGCAAAGCATGACCAACAATTTGTTCGTTCAAAGCTTCAGAAACTTGCTTTTCGTTCACATCTGTAGCCAATACTTGATAACCTAAATTATGCAGTGTTGAACAAACGGAACGACCAAAACGACCTAACCCAATTACAGCAAATTGGTGGTTATCTTTACGTAAACTGCGAAGAAATTTTAATGATGAAAGATTCATAATTGGTGATTGGTAATTGGTAATTGGTACACTAAATACGGAATGAATAATCCCTGTCCATAATGTAGTTGATTTTGATACTACTAAGTAAACCACCTAAATTAGCTATGCAAATAACTAACAGCGAAATCAAAGCTATGCGGGAATTAATGCCTGATTATACCCCTGGACTGGAAGCAATGGATCATTTAGAAAAGCACAATGGCGACATGGAAACGGCTTTTCAAGATTTATGGCAAGAAAAAAATGGTCAAGCTATGATGGGGGGAGATAAATCACTTTTACAAATCACCCTCAAAGCCTTGCGAAATGAACTTTGTGGTGATGACGGGTTTCGTGGTCAACTCAGAGAATATACCAGAAATCCGGGCAGTTCTCCTTTACTCACTGGTGTTATAGTTTCCTTAGTGGGTTTAGCTTCATCCAGTGGTTTACCTCTTGATCCTGCCATTGCGACCGTTATAGTTTTATATATCCTCAAAATAGGGGTAAATATCTTTTGTGATTACACCGAACCACCGACTGCTAGTGGTGGAACTTTACCCCCAGCCAAATAGTTTATGATGTAGGGGCGGGTTTTCCCGTCCTCTGCTGATTGTGTCAATTAATTCTTGGAGGTATAGCAAATGGTAATGCAGCGGTCACAAACTAACCCAACTCCTCAAATTCTACCATTAGAAAATGGCGATCGCTTATCACGCCATGAATTTGAACGTCGTTATACTGAAAGTCTCGATATTAAAAAAGCTGAATTAATCGAAGGAGTAGTTTACGTGGCTTCACCTTTACGCTTTCAACGTCATGCAGAACCCCATGCTAAATTGATGATTTGGTTAGGAAATTATCAAATTTATACCCCCGGAATTAAATTAGGAATAGAACCCACCATTAGATTAGATCAGGATAATGAACCTCAACCCGATGGAGTTTTATTAATTGATGAAAGTTTAGGTGGAAAATCTCGAATTACCGATGATGATTATATTGAAGGCGCACCGGAATTAGTCGCGGAAATTGCTGCCAGCAGTGCAGCTTATGATTTATATGATAAGAAAAAAGCCTATAAACGGAACGGCATTCAGGAATATCTTGTTTGGCAGAGTTTAGAAAATAAATTAGATTGGTTTGGGTTACATGACAGTGAATATATATTACTGCAACCTGATACAGAGGGAATTATTAAAAGTCAAGTTATGCCCGGATTATGGTTATCTGTAACGGCATTATTAGCAGGAGATATGGTTAAGGTTTTAGAAGTATTGCAAACAGGATTAAATTCACCAGAACACACGGAATTTTTACGGCGTTTATCAGGTTGATGATATAATTTAAGTGGGATTTTGATTTTCAGATTACAATTTAATCAGAGAAATAGGCTTATTAGACAAAACAAATGATAACAGACTACATTCAATCAGCCTTAAAACGCGCTAAATATGAACTTTTAGAAGATGGTACTTTTTACGCTGAAGTCCCTGAATTACAAGGTTTATATGCCAATGCACCTACACTGGAAAATTGTCGGGAAGAATTAAAACAATCTTTAGAAGAATGGATTGTTTTAGGATTGCAGTTAGGACATAATATACCTGAGTTAGATGGTATTTACCTTGCTTTGAAAAAGGATGTAGCTTGATGCCAAGCTTTGCACCTATTAGTCGCCGGGATTTAATTTATTACCTGAAACAAATTGGCTTTGAGGGTCCATATTCAGGGACAAGACATCAATTTATGGTTAGAGATGATGTGAGATTAATAATTCCTAATCCCCATGAAGGAGATATTAGCAAAAGCTTATTAGCAAAGATATTAAAACAAGCTCAAATTAACAGAGATGAATGGGAAGTGCTTTAAAAATTTATTATTTTTCTATTTAACGCAAAACCTTTAACCCGTCTGGGAATGAATTCCCAGTCTCATAGCAAAAGTCATCTAAAGATGACTAAATAACCTGAAAATTGTTTAGTAAACTTTAGTTTACTTTGGCTATTAGCCCTGATAGCGTAGCGTGGCGTAAGCCATAATTCATTTCCGGGCGGTTGTGAAAGCAAACAAAACAACCGTATTTATTTTATCACTCTGGTAATCCCTCTAAAATCTCCCTCGCAATATTCGCGCTATATTCATCTTCATATTCAACATATATCTCTAACGCTTTTTGTAAATTTGTTCTAGCTTCTGCATAATTTTCCTGTACTGCTGCAAGTAACCCTAATTGTCCATACGTACTAGCTTGAGAATATCTATCGCCAAATTCGATACAGATAGTTAAAGCTCGTTGATAAAAGTCCCGTGCTTGGGCATATTCCCGCATTTCTTGGGCTACTCTTCCCAACTGGTGGTAGGTACCAGCTTGAGAATTTCTCTTCCCTAATTCCTGATAAATTTTTAAACACTGTTGATAATATTCTTTGGCTTTTAAAAATTGCCGTAAATCGAAATAAGCATTACCTAATCTAAACAAAGCAAAATTTTCACCATTCCGGTTTTTTAGTTCTTTGGCAATATTTACACCTTGTTGATAATAATTAATCGCTTTTTCAAACTTTCTTTCCTCAGCAAAAGCATCCCCAATTTTATTTAAAACCTGACGTTTAAAATTAACATCTGCTAATTTGTCAGCAATTTGTAAAGCTTCAGCTAAATATTCCCTCGCTGTTTTTGCTTGATGTTGACTAATATAAGCTGTTCCCAACTCCAATAAAATATTACTATACCTGCGTAAATTACCATCATTAGTTTGCTCACAGGTAGGTTTATATTCCATCAATAAACTTTGTAAAATCTCAATTCGTTCTTGTTTTTCCTGTGGTTCTACTCTGTCAATTTCTATATGAGATTGTAAAGTTTGAGCAATTGCATTTTCTTTAGTTTTTTCTAAAGTTTTAAATCTAAATACACCAGAACGCCAAGCCCAAAAATCAGGGGCAAATTTAGCTAAACGGTTAATAGCGTAATCTGGTAAAATAAATAATATAGGATAAGGAACGGTTTTTTTATAAGCGTCTCTGACAAAATTCAAATCTTGTAAAAATGGTGGATATTCACCAAACACACCAATAGATTTTTCTAAACCTTGAATAATTAATACTAACTTTTTATTTGCTTCTTTCTCAATATTCGCCAATCCCTGAATAATAGCATCACGCAAAAAGCGCAAATTAGGATCAGTAAACTTGAGAATTACAAATTGAATTTCTTCACATTGGGAATTTGTTGTTAATGCCTCAATTAATAAATCTCCATCAGGAGGAAAATTAATCTCAATAAATCCTAAAGTAAACTTTTCAGAAAAGTCAATAAAGGTCAATAATTCCGCCAAAATATCTTGATTCAGGGCGACAAATTGCCCCAATTCGGCGTTAAAATCATGTTGTAATTTCTGCCAGTGCTTTTTGGAAGAATTCATTTTGCTTCACCACTGGGTTAGGATAATTCCATCTGTTATCGCCATTGTATTCTAAAACAGAAGTATTAAACAGCATTAACTGGCCAATATCATCTTTACTCACATCTTTATTCACGTAAACTTGCGCTAAAACTGGATAATGTTCTTCAGGAATAAATCTTTCAAAACTAAATTGTTGTTGTTTCACAGCATAAACAACATCTTCAGCTTCAATCTTACTATGATTTTTGGTGCTGGCGCGTAAGCAAGTAGCCCGCATCATTTGCATAATTTGACGCACATGACCACCACTAGCTTTAGCTAATTCTAGCAATTCTGCACGGGAATTAAACACAGCATTAACATCTACTCGTTTTTCAATTAAACTTGCTACTGCATCCAATCCAATTTGATTATAGTTTAAATCACGCACATTCCGATCAAATTGGTATATATTCACCATTGGCACAATGTGCGGTTCACCATCAAATAAAGCTAGAGGTTTTTTCGGTGAACAAAGAATAGAAATAGGAACTGTATAAATAATTGTACAATGCAGTTCTTGTAATTGGGCTGCATAGTCAAAAAATAAATGATCTGCAACCGCAGGGGGAACACGATCTAAGTTATCAAAAATAATTAATAGACCTTTATATTCTGGATATTTTTTTCTCAATTTACCATAAGCGTCATCTAGCAATAGATTGATATCTGCCTTGAGTCGAGAAATATCCTTTTCTAAAGTTTGGCGAATTGTAGTTTTTTGTTTATCAGAACCTTTGATTTGTGCCAATAACTTCACCATTAATTTTGCAATAAATGGCGCACCACCTTCTAAACTTGCTTCTGATTCCACACTGACAGATTTTTCTACACTTTCTTCATTTTCTTCGGTAATTTCCTTAAACCAATTTTCAAAACTATTTAATAATTTTTGTTCAAACTTTAACCCTAATTTCCGCAAAGTAAATTCAACTTGCTTAATTACAATTAAATATAAATCTGTATAATTAGCATCATTAATATCTGTTTCTTCATTTACTTCTAAATAAATGACATGATAATTTTGTTCCCATTGACTTTGAATCTTTTTTAACTCTGTACTTTTACCTGAACCTCGATGTCCAGTAAATAAAATAGTGGTATAATCTCCAGATTCTTGAAACTCTAAAATTGTGCTTACACCCTCAACGGCTGAAGATTTACGCACTGCTGATAAATCAACATAGTATTTTGAAATTTCCGCAGGTTCTAGTGGTTCTAAAGTGCAAGCATTATAAGCAGATTTTAGAGTATTTGCACGTTGAAAGTTAGGTTGATTCATAGATAAAGTTATAGACTCAACTTAAATTTTAGTTGATTATTGACATTTTCCCTACCACCACCAGCAAGTTATACTAAACACGGGTGAGATTTAAACTTTTGCCAAATGACAAAGAACCCAGACGTGTAGGGGTAAAGCAAGAGCTAAACCCCTACGTTTAGAATCAAACAATCAAGCCGTTTTGAGTATAATAACTGGGGAATGTGGTATCTAATTTCCGTTCTTCCTGAGTTCGATATCAATTGGTAATTGGTGATTATCCAACAAGGAGATTTTCTTCGGGATAGTGGATTCTGCTAGGACGAGGATCACCTAATATAGATGACATTAATAGTAAAACACCAACTCGACCAATATACATTGTGAGAATTAAAATCAATTTTGCTGCAATAGAAACAGTCCCTGTAATTCCTGTAGAAAGTCCGACTGTGCCAAAGGCTGATACTACTTCAAAAAGAATTTGAATAAAAGCCAATTTGGGGTCAGTAATACTAATTAAAGCCGTAGCTACAATCACTGTTGCTAGTGAACCAAAGACCACCCCAACAGCTTTCAAAATTAAAGAAATGGCTATTTTTCGATTATATAATAATACCTCTTCTTTGCCTTGAAGAATTGCATTTGTACAACTGGTAAGCACTCGTAAAGTAGTTGTTTTGATTCCTCCTCCTGTACCTCCAGGACTTGCACCAATAAACATCAAAGAAATCATAATGAATAATCCAGCATTAGTCATTTTCCCAATGTCAATGCTATTAAAACCAGCGGTTCTGGTACTAACTGACTGAAACCAAGCGGCTAATATTTTATCAGATAAACTTAATTGTCCAAAGACGCTATCGTTTCTGATTTCTATACAGAAAATTGCAATTGTTCCTAACACTAATAATATTAAAGTTGTGCTAGTAGCAACTTTGAAATCTAGAGAGAATACTAAATAACTTGTTTTTTTGACTATGCGGTCACGTAACCACAAATACATATCCAAAATGACCTGATAACCAATACCTCCAAAGATAATTAAACAGCCAATTGTGATAATCACTAAAGGAGAAGATTGATAGCCAATTAAATTATCTTTAAATAGACTAAATCCAGCATTGTTCCAAGCACTCACACTGTGAAAAATTGCTAACCAAGTTCCTTCTTGCCAACCTTTTTCGGGAACAAAGACTATCATTAATAAAAATACTCCCGTGAGTTCAAATAATAAGGTAGTCGCAATAATAGAACGGATAATTTGACTGCTACCACTCATGCCTGGACGGTCTAAAGCTTGTTGAATTGCTACTTTTTGTCGCAGGTCAAATTTTCTGCCAATTAATAACATTAAAAATGTGGTAGTTGTCATATAACCTAAACCACCAATTTGGGCTAATAAGGCAATAAACAACTGACCTAAAAACGAAAAATCAGTACCAGTATCTACCACTGCTAAACCTGTGACACAAACCGCCGAAGTTGAAGTAAATAGGGCAACAATTGGGTCGTTCCAATTACCATTACCAGTAGAGAAAGGCATTGTCAAGAGAATTGCTCCCAAGAGAATGACAGCGACAAAGCCCAAACAAATTGTCCGCGCAACAGTCATAAGTAATTAAAAATGAAAAATAAATAAACTTTGTGCAATTAGGCTATTTTGACATCTTACCAAGGTAGAATTAATGAGTTATTCCCAGGCAGAAAAATATCCCTATCTAATTAAAAACATAGATGGTAGCCTAAGAATAAGTTTTTTTTCAATTTCCTGTCATTTTTTAATTATTAAATTCATGAGTCAAATACTTTACAAACAAATTCAGGAATTTTACGATGCTTCTTCCAGTCTGTGGGAACAGATTTGGGGAGAACATATGCACCACGGTTATTATGGTGTAGATGGTAAACAGGTAAAAGAACGCCGTCAGGCACAAATTGATTTAATTGAAGAGTTGCTAAAATGGGCAGATGTTAAGGGTGCTGAAAATATTCTTGATGTCGGCTGTGGAATTGGTGGTAGTTCTTTATACTTAGCTGATAAGTTTGGGGCCAATGCTACGGGAATTACATTGAGTCCTGTACAAGCTGCTAGAGCCACCGAAAGGTCTTTGGCAATGAGTTTGAGTCAAAAGACTAGGTTCATGGTTGCCAATGCCCAAGAAATGCCCTTTGATGATAATTCTTTTGATTTGGTGTGGTCACTGGAAAGCGGTGAACATATGCCAGATAAAACTAAGTTTTTACAAGAGTGTTATCGCGTGTTAAAGCCCGGTGGAACTTTGATTATGGTGACATGGTGTCATCGAAATACGGATAAGTCACCACTAACAACGGATGAGCAAAAGCACTTAGAGGATATTTATCGAGTCTATTGTTTACCTTATGTGATTTCTTTAGCGGAGTATGAAGCGATCGCTTGGCAATTACCATTAAATCATATTCGCACGGCTGATTGGTCAACCGCAGTTGCACCTTTTTGGAATGTTGTCATTGATTCAGCGTTTACACCCCAAGCATTTATCGGTTTATTAATGGCTGGTTGGACTACAATTCAGGGGGCATTATCTTTAGGTTTAATGCGTCGAGGTTATGAAACTGGATTAGTTAGATTTGGATTATTACGCGGGACAAAATAAGTCCAATTCTGTTTAAAGATGTACTCAATTTAAGGATAAACGAACCACAGAGGCACAGAGGACACAGAGAAGAAAAAGATAAGGTTAGGAAATTCGGCGCAGTTTCATAAAGAAATGGTATAAGTTCAATTCCTTTAGGTGCTTACGAACAAAAAAGAGCAAAAAATGAATCAATTTTATAAACAAAGTTCTGCTATTTTTCCAGGAAGTTGGTTTTATTCTTTTTGGAAGTTTTCCCGTCCCCATACAATTATGGGAACAACTTTGAGTGTTTTGGGTTTATATTTAATTACCCTGGGTGTCACTTCGACAAAGTTTTCTGGTTTGCATATTAGTCAAATTTTAGCAACATGGATTGCTTGTATCTGTGGCAATATTTATATTGTTGGTTTGAATCAATTGGAAGATATTGACATTGATAAAATCAATAAACCAGATTTACCTTTAGCGTCGGGAGAATTTACCAGAGGACAAGGACAATTAATTGTTATTATTACTGGTATTGTGGCTTTGGCTTTAGCATGGCTAACGGGACCATTTTTAATGGGTATGGTAACGATAAGTTTAGCAATTGGTACGGCTTATTCTTTACCACCAATTCGTTTAAAACAGTTTCCATTTTGGGCTGCTTTATGTATTTTTTCGGTGCGGGGAACGATTGTTAATTTAGGTTTGTTTTTGCATTTTAGTTGGGTATTGCAAAGAAGCCAAGGGATTCCGGGTGCAGTTTGGGCTTTAACGGTGTTTATCTTGGTATTTACATTTGCGATCGCTATTTTCAAAGATATTCCTGATATGGAAGGAGATAGAGTTTATAATATCACAACTTTCACCCTCCAACTCGGACAACAAAAAGTATTTAGTCTCGCACTTTGGGTATTAACAATCTGTTATGGAGGTATGATTTTAGTAGCGTTATTCCATCTTGCGGAAGTTAACACTATCTTCATCTTAATCACTCATACAGTAGCTTTAATTGTGATGTGGTGGCAAGGTGCTGGAGTTGATTTACAAGACAAACAAGCCATTACTAATTTCTATCAATTTATCTGGAAATTGTTTTTCATTGAATATCTAATTTTTCCTGTTTCCTGTTTATTAGCTTAAACTCATGTTAGCAACATTTCCTACTTCCAATATTATCGCCATTTCCGTAGTCATTTTTGGTCTTGCCATTCTTGGTTATTTAAGTATCAAAACATTGATTACTTCTAATTTATTTCAAAAAGGCATCAATTTTTATCAAGCTAAAGATTTTGAAAATGCTGAAATAGCTTTGAGAAAAGTCATTGCTATCAACTCTACCAATGATATGGTACGTTTGCTGTTAGGAGATATTTTAAATCAGAAGGGACAAATTGCTGAAGCAAAAGCGTTATTTTGTGGAGTAATTGATAGTAGTCCCAAAAATCCTGATGCTTATTTACGTTTAGCGAATATTCTCATGCAGGAACAACAGGAAGTAGAAGCGAAAAGTAATTTAGTTCAAGCAAAGGAATTATTGCAAAAACAGCGTCAACCAGAAAGGGCTAAAAAGGTTAGTGTTTTGTTAGATAAAATGTCTAAACTGTGATTTTTAGGATTTTGATGATTTTTGGGATTATTGATGTTAAATTAATAGTCCATTTGCTTCTTTTATTACTTGAGAGATTTCAGGTTTATTAGAAGCAGATAATTATAATCACATTTTGACTATCCTTATCCATCCGATTTTTGATGAGGGATACAGTTATGCTATATCCCTACTTATTGTTATTATCAATCCTAAGAGGGTGTTTGAAAAGTTATGGTTGATGTATCAAATATTTTTTACCCCACCCTAACCCTCCCCTTGTAAAGGGGAGGGAACTGGATTTTTATTGTTTCCCCCCTTTACAAGGGGAAAGGGGGGTAGCAATGTGATG
>NZ_JAQMTJ010000321.1:0-41497 GCF_028330815.1 Dolichospermum lemmermannii CS-548 | reverse complement strand
TTAGTTAGTAAACTTTCGAGAAAAGTTGCTAACCAAAGACAGAACTTTGTTCACCAAGAAACTACACGAATAATCAGCGGTAATAGCACGGTAGTTACTGAAAAATTAGAAGTCAAAAACATGAGTGCCAAAGCTAAGAAAGGTAAACGTAAAAAACAAAAAGCGGGTCTAAATAAATCAATTCTTGATGTGGGAATGGGGATGATAAAGGATGCTCTAAAAGCGAAATTATCAGACATTGGTGGCTTGTTTGTAGAAGTACCTACTCGCAAAGCGAAACCATCTCAAACCTGTCCAAAATGCGGAAATCAAGAAAAGAAGAGTTTAGCCGCAAGAACTCATGTTTGCCATAACTGCGGGTATACCCAACAGCGCGATATCGCCGCCGCAGAAGTAATGCTACTTTGGTACTCAAATAATCTACAGGGGTTAGGAACTAGCCTCTCAGACGTAGATGATTCTAGCTCTACTTCAAATACCAGCAAACGCAAGAATGCTGGAAGTATGAAGCAACTCGGTCAAAAGAAACGTCAAAAATCTCAACTTACTGACGGGGATGTAGAAACCCCATCTTCAACGAAGTAAGATAGGGTAGTTCATATCACTATGTTGTATATTAAATCTGGAGAAAAAAATTAGAATAGACAATTACCAAAAACCAGCAGGAAATAATAATGGATAATTTTTCGTTTTTGACCAATGTATTCCCATCAGTTGATATTTTTATAGGATTTAAACCAGCTTTAAAAAGAAATACAAAAGGCAAAACAATTTTTACTTTTTCTGATGTTGATGACAATTTATTAGGGAGTCGGGTATTAAAAGAAGCAAGAGGTCTAAAAAAACTCGCAGTTCCTTCCATAACTCATAAGATACATATTAAATCATTCAATGAAGATTACTATCTCGCTGATGTCAAATTAATGATTGAGGACTGCATTAAAGATAAAATTGCCTATGTCAAGAGAGATTATGGGTTAACACCTGAAGAATATTATCAAGAAATACTAGAAACTCGTGCAAAAGCAAATTTAATTAAAGAGGCTGCTTTAAAAATTGATAGGTCTAAATTTCCCAGTGGTGAGGAATTTGAAGTTGAAACTGAGTAGTTGACACTCTCAAGGTATTGTCTCTATGCTGTACTGATAAATCCAAACTAAATAGTTGCCATAATTACACGCCCAAAGAGGGTGCTAGGGCTAATGTTTTTGTCAGATCAGCAAGGAGAACGAGATCGCAGAGGTTAAACAGTTCTACCTCAGTCTGCGCCCGTCTCATCAGCCGCAGGAAATTACCTTCAGTGTCAACACTTAAAGCAATATAGTTAAGGAACATTTTCAGGTAGCCTACCCGCGCTCGCTCTGGCATAGTTGAGGCTGTGGGAGTTTGACATAAACGATCAATATAATTGCGTACATCTACTAAAGGAACAGGTGTGATCTGTTCTCCTCGCAAAGCCTGGCGAATTTGATTAAACAGCCAAGGATTGCCAATTGCCCAGCGTCCCACCATCACACCCGCTGCACCCGTTTGCGAAAGCACTTCCAGGGCAGTTGTCGCCGAGTTGATATTACCATTGGCAAGCACTGGACAATCCACCCGTCTTACCGCTTCCGCAATCAAATCATACTTAACTTCCCCGTGATACATATCTTTCACCGTGCGACCATGTAAACTGAGCAAATCAATATTGTGGCGATTGATTATATCGAGAATTTCGGAAAAGTTATCTGTATTTTCAAAGCCTACACGCATCTTCACGGTTAAAGGTTTATCATTCACAGCAGCACGCAGTTCTCCCAAAATCCGCTCGACTTTTTCCGGTTCTCTCAGCAATCCACCGCCAACATTTTTGCGATAGATTCTCGGCGCGGGACAGCCCATGTTTAAATCTACTCCCGCGATATTATATTTGCAGAGTTCCTTTGCTGTTCTCACTAAATCGGGAATACTTTCGCCAATCATTTGTGCAAAAACAGGGCGACCGGTATCATTTTCGGTAATTGCTGCCAGAATTTTAGAATTGAGCCGTGAGGTATCATTGACGCGGAAATACTCGGTAAAGAAGTAGTCAGGACTGCCGTAGTGGGCAATAACTTTCATGAACCACAGGTTTGTCACATCTTGCATGGGCGCAAGAGCAGTGAAGGGTAGGTTTTTCTGAAGCGATTGGGGGAGCGATACCTGGAACATAGAGATGAAGAGCTTTCAACAAAGCATCACTGGATCAAAAAATGGTGACTTAGCTTCTTCAACATAACGCATAAAAAAAATTAAAATAGATTATAGTTTCCCAATTCGGTTAAGCAGTTGACTTTTAATTCTTCAGTTATCAACAAGCCTACATTCATCTTAATTGATGGACACTCACTAGCTTTTCGTTCCTATTTTGCTTTTGCTAAAGGTAGAGATGGTGGACTTCGTACAAAAGCTGGCATTCCTACCAGTGTTTGTTTTGGTTTTTTTAAATGTTTGTTAGAGGTAATCGCTACACAACAGCCCCAAGCAGTAGCTGTGGCTTTTGATTTAGGTTCACCTACTTTTCGTCATCAAGCTGATGATACTTATAAAGCTGGACGTGCAGAAACTCCAGAAGACTTTATTCCCGACTTAGAAAATCTCTATGAGTTACTGCAAAGCTTGAATTTGCCTATACTTACTGCACCTGGTTATGAAGCAGATGATGTATTGGGAACATTAGCACAAAAAGCCGCAGCGTCTGGGTATCGAGTTAAAATACTTTCTGGGGATAGAGATTTATTTCAATTAATTGATGCTGATAAAGAAATTACAGTTTTAAATTTTACTCCAGAAGCCTTAAAACGTTCTACAAATAGTATTGCTGAATTTAAAGCAGAAGAAGTTAAAGAAAAATTAGGAGTATTCCCGACACAAGTTGTTGATTTTAAAGCCTTATGTGGTGATAAATCAGATAATATTCCGGGAGTAAAAGGAATTGGTGAAAAGACAGCAGTACAACTATTAAATACTTATAATTCCCTGGAAGAAATTTATGCAGCTATAGATGATATTAAAGGTGCAACTCAGAAAAAACTAATTACTGGTAAAGAAGACGCGGAAAAATCTCGCTATTTAGCCAAGATAGTTTGTAATGTTCCTTTAGAAATTGATTGGGAAGATTGTCAATTAACAGGTTTTGATAATAGCTTACTCATCCCAATTTTAGAGAAATTAGAATTTAAAAGATTTTTAGAGACAATTAATGAGATTCAACTAAAGTTTGGTGGAGAAGTTGTAGAAAATAAAGTATCGGAAATAATCGCCGAAACAGACGATGATTTGTGGTTTTTTAGTGCAGAAGACACAGCACAAGAAATAAAACAAAATGCTTCACCAATTCAACCACGCATTATTAATACAGAAGCTAAATTAACGGAATTGGTAGAACTTTTAAGAAAGTTCACAAATCCAGAAAATCCCGTTGCTTGGGATACAGAAACTACTGCACTAGAACCACGAGATGCAGATTTAGTGGGAATTGGTTGCTGTTGGGGAACAGAACCAAATGAACTTGCTTATATTCCTATTGGTCATAAAAACGGTGATAATTTAAATCGAGATTTGGTATTAGCAGCACTGCGGCCAATTTTGGAAAGTGCTGATTATCCTAAAGCTTTACAAAATGCTAAATTTGATCGGTTAATTCTGCGGTGTCAAGGCATTAATTTGGCTGGAGTGGTGTTTGATACTATGTTAGCCAGTTATTTGATTAATCCCGATAGCAGTCATAATTTAACTGATTTATCTTTGCGATATTTGGGATTAAGTGGAAAAAGTTATGGAGATTTAGTTCCCAAAGGGAAAACTATTGCTGATATTAGTATTTCTGCGGTTGCTGATTATTGCGGAATGGACGTTTATTCCACATTTGGCTTAGTACCAAAATTACGGGAGAAGTTAGCAGAAACGCCAACTTTATATAAACTGTTGAATGAAGTTGAACAACCGTTAGAAGCAGTTTTAGCGGAACTTGAATATACAGGAGTTCGCATTAATTCAGCTTATCTCAAAGAACTTTCACAGCAGTTAGAAATAGAATTAGCAAGGTTAGAAATAACAGCTACCGAAATTGCTGGGGAAAAATTTAATTTAGGTTCTCCTAAACAACTGAGTCATATTCTCTTTGAGAAATTAGGTTTAAGTACGAAATATTCTCGCAAAATTCAAACTGGTTATTCTACAGACGCTGCAACTTTAGAAAAACTTCAAGAAGTTGATAATACTGGTTTTGTAGAAGCGATTATTGAAAATCGGACTTTATCAAAATTAAAATCTACCTATGTAGATGCTTTACCAGCTTTGGTACATCCCAAAAGCCAAAGATTACATACTGATTTTAACCAAACTGCAACTTCTACGGGTAGGTTATCTTCTTCTCATCCCAATTTACAAAATATCCCCATTCGGACTGCTTTTAGCCGACAAATTAGAAAGGCGTTTTTACCGGAATCAGGTTGGTTAATGGTAGCTGCTGATTACTCACAAATTGAGTTAAGGATTTTGGCGCATTTGAGTCAAGAACCTGTATTAATTCAAGCCTATCAGCAAAATGAAGATATTCATACTGTAACGGCAAAATTAGTCTTTGAGAAAGAAGATATTAGTTCAGATGAAAGACGTTTTGCGAAGACGATTAATTTTGGGGTAATTTATGGTATGGGAGCGCAAAAGTTTGCCAGAGAAACGGGAATAAATCCGATAGATGCGAAATTGTTTATTGAGCGATTTAATGAAAGATACGCCAATGTTTTTGCATATTTGGAGAAAGTGAAAAAAGAAGCTATTGCTTATGGTTATGTGGAAACTATTTTGGGTAGAAGACGTTATTTTGAGTTTACTAGTAATAGTTTACGGCAGTTAAAAGGTAGTAAGTTAGAAGATATTAATTTGCAGAAATTAAAGAATTTAGGTCAATATGATGCTGGGTTACTCCGTTCTGCTGCCAATGCACCAATTCAAGGTTCTAGTGCGGATATTATCAAAATAGCAATGGTGCAATTACATGAAGTTCTGAAGAACTATCAAGCGCGGTTATTGTTACAAGTTCATGATGAATTAGTCTTTGAAGTTCCTCCCCAAGAGTGGTCCCAATTGCAACCACAAATTAAGTCGGTAATGGAAAATGCTGTTTCTTTATCTGTTCCTTTAGTCGTTGATATTCATGCGGGGGATAATTGGATGGAAACTAAGTGAACTACCTATATCCCACATTCCGTAATCTCACTTTCACAATTGGTAATTATTGCCGAAAAAATGTAAATCAAGCATAATTAACCCTCAATACCTTGGCCATTTTTCTGCTTTGTTGGGTTTGATGCTATTGCTTTGTAAACGTTCCACAACCCAATCCATAAATCAATATTTTTTTCAATTTGGCAAAGGTATTGATATAATAGTAGTTTTATCTGAAAATTTAGGTTTATGCCGCTTTACTAAACTAACTATGAACACACAACCAACAAACCAACCTATTCGCGTCGGAGTTCTGGGATTTGGTGGACTCGGACAAGCAGCAGCAAAACTCCTCGTCAGCAAACGAGAAATGATCTTAGTTGCAGCCGCAGACCAAAAGGGCTACGCTTATTCCACCCAAGGCTTAAATACCCAAGCTTGTATTACCACTTACCAAAATCAAGGGACAGTCGGTTATTTAGAACCAGTTGGGACATTAAGCAATAGCAGTATTCAGGATTTAATCGCCACCGGTCAACCTGTAGATGGTTATTTTCTGGCTTTACCCAACCTTCCTAATGACTTTATTCCCTCGGTAGCCAAAGAGTTCATTAAAGCAGGTTGGCGCGGTGTTCTGGTAGATGCCATTAAACGCACCAGTGCAGTCGAACAACTCCTGGCCATGAAAGACGAACTGCAAGCAGCGGGAATTACATACATGACTGGCTGTGGTGCTACTCCTGGACTGTTAACCGCCGCCGCCGCTTTAGCTGCCCAAAGTTACGCCGAAATTCACAACGTGGAAATTACCTTTGGTGTGGGAATTGCTAACTGGGAAGCCTACCGCGCCACTGTTCGGGAAGATATTGGTCATATGCCAGGTTATAGTGTAGAAGCCGCTAGAGCCATGACTGACGCAGAAGTAGAAGCATTACTCGATCAAACTAATGGTGTGTTAACTTTGGTAAATATGGAACACGCCGATGATGTCATGCTAGAAGTCGCGGGAATTTGTTCACGGGATAGAGTCACAGTTGGTGGTGTTGTTGATACCCGCAACTCCAAAAAGCCCCTAAGTACCAATGTGAAAATTACAGGACGTACCTTTGAGGGGAAGATATCCACTCACACCTTTACATTAGGCGATGAAACCAGCATGGCCGCTAATGTCTGTGGTCCTGCCTTTGGTTATCTCAAAGCCGCTCAGGAATTGCATCAACGCGGCATTTCTGGCTTATTCACGGCTGCGGAAATCATGCCTAAATTTGTGAAATAGGTCAGTTGTCAGTTGGAGAAATCTACCATCTACTCCCTGCGGCTGCTTCTGCTTCTTTCTCTAAGGGGGTGTTTGAAAAGTCTAATTTATTACACCCCTAGGTGTAGTAGCGATTTATAATCGCCGGCAACTTTTCAAACACTTTCCGGTGTGATGAGTTAGTTATGTAGCGGGCAAGATGCCCGCACTACAAGAGTTTCATAATTCAAGTTTGTATCTCATTAGAGTGTCAATCAGCAGTTACCAATTCAGTGCTACCTTTTGTCCGTTTCCGAGTCATGGCATTGTAAACCATGATGCCAATCGCTTTAATCAAATTACCTTCCAACTCTTGGAACATCTTCATGTTCACACCAAAAGCGGCATTTGCTTCTTCAGTAATGCGATCGCCTGTAGTATCATCAATAGGCATAGCATCTAAATTGGCTCTATACTTAGCCTTAAATGCCTTCTCATCGGTAATATCTGCAAATTCATAAAAAGCAGTTCCTTCACCTTCACCCAATTTCATCGCCGTTTGGGCAATATTTTTGAGGATTTGTCCCCCGGATAAATCACCTAGATAACGGGTATAGGAATGAGCAATTAATAATTCTGGTTCAGTCGCAGAAATTTCCCGAATCCGGTTTACATAAGCCGCACCCGCAGCAGATAATTTGATTTCCTCTCGCCAATTGTAACCATAGTAGTAAGTTAAGTCTTGCTCCAAGGTATGCTTGCGGTTAAGTTCAGGAAAGTAAATTTTGCTCAAAATTGGGTGATGCTTGTGTTTTTCCATTTCCTCTTCCATAGCCGAGTAAATGAAGTAAAAGTTAGCAACCAACTTGCGGTAGGAGTTTTTTTCCACAACTCCCTTCAAAAAACACTTGACAAAACCCACATTTTCTGCCATTGTGTGTGCTTTCTTCGTACCCACGCGTAATTTGCTTGCTAAATTGCTGTTCATATTATTAAAATTCTCAACTGTAAAAAAATTAACTGTGGGAGTTTTTTGTCCGTAATGGTGAAAAAACCCCATTAAAACGTAAGATTAAAACTATTTGATGAGAATTTATATTAAAAATAATTAAGCAATGAGTTTCTTTGGCGTTTTATTAACGTCAAGGATAATGGAAGAAAGTGCTATTGTCCTGTGTGATTGTGTGGAGTTTTTAAATTTATGGTTTCATCAATGGCTCGAACTCAAGACTGCATTTCCGAAGTTGAAAATAGTGGGATGTTCAATTCCATACCACTACCAACCAATGCTTTATTTGGTACAGATGGCATTCGCGGCAAGGTGGGAGACTTACTGAATGCGCCTTTGGCTTTACAAGTGGGTTTTTGGGCGGGAATTGTCCTCCGTAATTATGCCACTGATCTAGGACCAATTATCCTAGGACAAGACTCCAGAAACTCCAGTGATATGTTAGCCATGGCTTTGAGTGCTGGGTTAACCGCTGCTGGTTTAGAAGTGTGGTATTTGGGATTATGTCCCACTCCTTGTGTAGCCTATCTGGCCAGCATCACTAATGCCATTGGGGGAATCATGATTTCCGCCAGCCACAATCCCCCAGAAGACAATGGAATTAAGATATTTGATGCCCAGGGTGGAAAGTTATCCAAAGCCCTACAAGGGGAAATTGAGGCGGGATTACGAGGTCAATTATCCCCCGATTTGAACATAAATAATTGCGGCAGACATTATTCACGAACAGAGTTAATTAAAACATATAGCCAGTCTATCCAAACACCTTTAGCATCTGGACTGACTCTCCAAGGCATGAAGATTGTTTTAGATTTAGCTTGGGGTGCAGCGGTGGGTTTAGCACCGGCGGTATTTACGGAAATGGGTGCGGAGGTGATTTGTTTACATAATCAGGCAGATGGCGATCGCATTAATGTCAATTGCGGTTCTACACATCTGGATATTCTCCAAGCCGCTGTAGTCGCCAATCAAGCCGATATGGGTTTTGCTTTTGACGGCGATGCAGATCGGGTTTTAGCTGTGGATAATACGGGCAGATCCGTTAATGGTGATTACATTCTTTACCTTTGGGGTCGCCATTTACAACAAAAACAACAACTCCCAGATAACTTGATAGTTTCCACTGTTATGGCTAATTTAGGCTTTGAAAGAGCTTGGCAACAAATAGGTGGTAAATTAATTCGTACCGCTGTGGGTGATCAATATGTGCAAGCGGAAATGCAGAAAACTGGGGGAATGTTGGGAGGAGAACAGTCAGGACATATCCTGTGTAGTCATTATGCCATGACTGGAGATGGTTTATTAACAGCTTTGCATATTGCAGCGGTGGTGAAAGAGGCTAATCTTTCCTTGGGAGAAATGGTAGATCAAAGTTTCCAAACCTATCCCCAAATCTTACGGAATGTGCGAGTATTAGATCGGGAACGACGCTTAGGATGGGAAAGTTGTCAACCTGTGCAACAAGCGATCGCTAAAGCCGAAGTAGCAATGGGTGATCATGGTAGAATCCTAGTTCGGGCTTCGGGAACAGAACCCGTAATTAGAGTTATGGTAGAGGCCGCTAATGCTGAACTTGTCCACCATTGGACAAATGAATTAGTCTCAAAAGTTCAACAACACCTGGCTTAAACTTAAAATTTTGTTGCAAACCGCGACAGCCCGATGGGGTAATCGGTCTTTTGTGTCATACTGTGACGGTAGAATATAGATGTTTTCTTAAAATACAGGGAATCTTACATGACTCTTCGTCTTGGTGATACAGTACCTAACTTTACTCAAGCCTCTACTCATGGGGAAATTGACTTTTACGCCTGGGCTGGTGATAGCTGGGTGGTACTATTTTCTCATCCTGCTGACTTTACACCAGTTTGCACCACCGAACTCGGAACTGTTGCCAAACTCAAACCAGAATTTGATAAACGCAATGTGAAAGCGATCGCTCTCAGCGTTGATGATGTAGACTCTCATAATGGCTGGGTTGGTGACATTGAAGAAACCCAAAGCACCACTCTCAATTACCCAATTTTGGCAGATCCAGATCGTAAGGTTTCCGAACTTTATGATATGATTCACCCCAACGCAGCGGCTACTGTCACTGTGCGTTCTGTGTTTGTCATTGACAATAATAAAAAACTCCGTCTGACTTTCACCTATCCTCCCAGCACTGGCCGCAACTTTGATGAAATCTTGCGCGTCATTGACTCTCTGCAATTAACCGATAATTACAGTGTTGCTACTCCCGCAGACTGGAAAGATGGTGAAGATGTGGTGATTGTCCCTTCTTTAAAAGATCCTGAAGTCCTCAAAGCCAAGTTTCCTAAAGGTTATGCAGAAATTAAGCCTTATTTGCGGATGACTCCTCAACCTAACAAGTAGGTTTTCATAACAATGAATATGTCTCACGCAGAGGCGCAGAGGCGCAAAGAGTAAATATTACAAAGTAGGGGCGGGGTCTCCCCGCCCTCCATTGTATTGCTTTAATTTACAAGGTTGATGACATTAATATTTAAGCCTGTAACGCCACTCAAGATAGCTAGAGTTCTGTTACCAAAGATGATATCAGTATCGCCAGCCGTTTGATTCAATACTAAATTAGTGGCAGAAATACCAAGTGCTTTAGCACCAAAGATACTTATAGTATCAATACCTGTCTGAAAATCTAAAATCCTATTAGGAGTTTTAGGGAGTTCAAGAGTCACAATCTGGAAATTATCAGCGCCAGCACCACCACTGATTAAATTATTACCACCTGTTTGGATAAAGAAGGTGTCGTTACCATCACCACCCAAAGCGCGGTCATTACTACCCAAGAAAAAGGTATCATTACCAGCGCCACCGGACATCCGATTACCACCTTTACCATCAGTAGCATAAAAAGTATCATTACCTAAATCGCCAAAAGTGCGATCGCTTTTACTGACATCTATCACGTCATTACCACTACCTAAGAAGACGTTATTATCACTTGCATAGGTTTTGATAGCCAGATCAACTTTGTCATCACCAGCACCAGTAAATACAATATCTGCAACTGCTTCTAAATCTTTACCCGCAACCAAGTCATCGTTTCCAGTAGTTCCAGATACCAACTGATTTTCTGTAGGGAAAAAAGTTATCCCCACAGGACGTTCAAGAACCGGGTTTGTAGGAACTAAAACCTGAAATGGACTAACAACTGAACTACTCTCACTTTCATAGCTGAGAATAGCCCCCTGTGTAGTGCTAACATTAAAACCCACAGTGAGTAAATTACCATTAGGCGCAAAAGCAAGTCCGCCAATAAAATTATTACTGGGTGACTGACTAGTTGTATAATTTGTAGAAAGAGTATTGACTAAATTCCCAGTTTCCAAATCATAGCGTTGAATACCGTTAGCAAAATCACTCACATACAAATCATTATCTTCACCCACCGCTAAACCCAGCAAACTGACAAAGTTAAAACTATCAGGTGATGGTGTGGGAGTAGCAAAGACTGTGGGAGTTGTTCCCGCTGCTAGGGAGTCGTAACGTAAAACTTGACTAGACAAACCTGCACTAAAATCAGCCTTAACCTCTCCAGTTTGAGGATTAACAGTGGCTACACTTCCTTGGGTGGTAACATAAAGACTATTTTTGATAAAGAGTAGCCCATTTGGTCCATTTAAGCTATCTTTTTTACCATTTCCTTGGGCAAAAACATCAATAAATGCCCCCGTTGCGCCATTATAGCGTAATATTTGGTCGGTTAAGAAGCTGGAAACGTAAAAATTACCATCTGATCCA
Organism: Dolichospermum lemmermannii CS-548; assembly: GCF_028330815.1. NCBI lineage: Bacteria > Bacillati > Cyanobacteriota > Cyanophyceae > Nostocales > Aphanizomenonaceae > Dolichospermum > Dolichospermum lemmermannii. The sequence continues at coordinate 30,296 of NZ_JAQMTJ010000321.1, read as the reverse complement.
TAAGCAAGACCATAGGGACGAATTAAACCACCACTTTCATCTAAACTTGTATTGGGATTATCTCCCACAAATACATCAATAAAACTACCAGTTTGTCCGTCAAACCTCAATATAGAGGAACTGCCTTTTTTTGTACCACTGGCTATGTAAAGGTCACTTTTACCATCACCATTTCCGTCTGGTCCGAAGAGTAAGGTGTCAGGGTTATCAAGTCTACCCTTTTCGATAAATGTCCCCAGGGGACTGCCTGTATAGGCATCAAACATCAGAACGTTATTGCCTCTGGTGTTACCAACTAGAAACCGACTATTTTTGTTTTGCATATCTCTATAAAACTATCATGGGCTACCTCTGTAAGAATTTACCATGATATTACTGAAAAATAGGTAAATTAGTCATTAGACTCTGATATTTGATGATTTGAAAATTTTATTGCTAATCTATTTATTAAATTTAGTAATACTAATTCATCTTTGATTTTTTCTTTGTCTTCAGATTCTTGCATATTAATTTCAGTAAATTTTGTATTCGATAATAAAGTTATATAATCTGTTTTATCTGGTAATAAATAATTAATATAAATCCCTTTTCTATCCCTCTTAATTACAAAATTTCTGGAATAATAGTCATCTTCTATACGTTTTGGTAATGCTATTTTTGTTAAAATCTCTTCAATCAATAAAGCCATTGATTCAGTAATTTCTTGATGATTATATTTGTCTGTTATTTTATTTGGCTTTGAAACATAAGGATATAACTCGGCTTTATGATCATATTGAATAGGTAAAATAATAAAACCATTTGCAGCTAACTCCGCTATTTTTTTAAATGGAATTTGTGAATTGTAGGGAGTTAATAAAATTCCTTGACATTTAATTTTGAATTTAGTTGGTAAATGATCAGATATTTCATTTTGTAAAATTTCTTTCAATTTTAAAATTTGTTCAATTCCATTTTCTAAAGAGTTGTGATTCTTTCCTTTCATTTCAATAATTGTGCAAATACAAGAATTAGAATCAATATAAACAGACATATAATCTGGACGCTTTAATGCTTGATTTCTAATAAGAGGATCATTTCTTCTATCTATTTCAAACAAAATACATATAGCTTGATTTTCAGAATCTAAAGTTATCCGAAAATGTACTCCACTTTCTTTAGGAACACTTCTTCCTGGTACTGTACAGAAAACTAGGAGATTTTCTAAAAAGTTAAAATTTTGCCAGTCAAGTTTATCTTTTTTATCCTTAAGATTAGAACTATTCTTCTGTTTCATCTGCTTTTTCTTGTCCTGCTTCATAAATTTCAAAAAACTTTTGTTGAATATCTACAGAAACATCACTTAAAGTATCCCATCTAATGCCATAATCTGGATCATTTAATGAAACTAATTTATTATCTTTCATTTCATAGGCACTAACTTTATCTATAGGTAAAAATGCTCTTTCATCTTGAAGGTATAAAGATGAAGATTGACGTTTTAATATTTCAGGATTTTCATGATTACCATTAACTAAATTATTCAGATGTGCCATAACATAAGGACTATGGGTTGTGAGTAAAATTCTCACACCAAGATTGACAAGAATAGATAATGCTTCCAGCAGCTTTGCTTGTGATTCTGGGTGTAAGTTCATCTCTGGTTCATCTATTACCAGAAAATGACCTTTACTTGCACGATATCTTAAATATAACAGTAATGGTGCAAGTTGTTTAATGGAAGAAGAAGCATTATATATATCAATTTCCAAACCTTTTTTAACTAAAACTTTTATTTCTTTTCCACCTAATTTAGTAGGTTTTAAATTAGTTTTATTTTTGTTTTGTAGCTGTTTTTCAATCTCATCTGCTAACTTCTGAAATTCATTTTTATTGCTGGAAGTTATTTTTACTGTTTTTTCAAGTTCTATCTCAGATAAAAAATCTAAGAAATCTTCTACTGGTTGTGGATAACGAATATCACCTTGTTCTTTTAGTAGTTCGAGTCGTTTTTCTGAACTACTACTAAATAATTCTCTTTGAGTTTGCTTAAGAAGTTTATAACGTCTATTCGCCAGCATTTTATAGGTATTTATAAACGCATTTCTTTCGGCAGGAAATGGAAAAACATCAGAAAAAAGTATTTTTTTTACAATCACTGTAAATAATAATTTTATTTTTTCATCGTTTTTTACATCATTTAAGAAATCCTCAAATAAATCAACGAAATTACCATCTATTATTATATTTTCTCCTATTCTTTCTTCACTATTTATCTTCAAAAATTCAAAAAACAACCTATTGTCTTCGCGATTAATTTTTAGAGAAGTTCCACCTATTACAATAAAAGATTCCCGTTGAGTTAATTGATTTATGGCATTTTCCACTTCTTGACGGGAAATTAATATTTCAAATGACGTTTGCAAAAAAAGCTTGCGACTTGAATCTTGAGAAAATGATTCTAAAGCACTTGCTTGAAAGTTTTTTGCTGCTTCTTCCGCATCTTTTACAAATAAATCAAGTAGATCATTATCTATTATCAAAGACCAATTACCTTCTCCTTGTTGAGTAACTCTTAATTTGCTGATTATAGCAAATGAGGCACTTAATATTGTACCAGCACACTGCCACAAACCGTAGGTAGAATAGGCAATATAGGTTTTATTTGAATTATTCGGTCCAATAATTACTGTCAGAGGACGCAAATCTAACTCTGTTTCTTGAATACTACCTAAATTTGAGAATTTGATTTTCATTTTTCGCCTATATTCCAAATAGAAAATACCATTTTAGTATTAACAGCGTTCATGCAGCATCTCCCGTGTGAAACGAGGTGCATTTAATGGAATCGGATTTTGTTGCATTCGTGAAATTAGAGATTTGAGAAACCGTTGTTTACTTTCTACATCGGAAATAGGAGGTGAAACCACAGAACTTGATTGAATGAGTAATTCCACCTTAGAACCTTCAGATAAATTACAGGCTGTTTCCAAAATGAATGTGCCGTTACGATAGATTGCTTTTAGTGTAGGGGGCATAATAGAAAACTTCATAATTTAATTATTGTAGAGCAAGTTAAGCCAATAATCAGAATCACCCATCAATTAACAAGTTAATATTGCATTCAAACACAACCATTTCTCTCCTACCTATCACATTGTCCCTAGCAGTAATAGAATAATACGATATCCTTGTAAAGCCTACCAAGAAGAGAAGGTAGAGGTTAAGTAGCAGATTTGACAGAATTGGATCACCAAAACTCTGTATCCAGAAGACATTAGTAGCATTTTAGAAGTTAGTAAGATTTTTATGGTTTCCCAAATTCGGTTTTTGATGTGCGCTCCTGACCATTATGATGTGGATTATGTGATTAATCCTTGGATGGAAGGGAATATTCATAAGTCCTCACGCGATCGCGCCGTAGAGCAATGGAATAAATTATACAATGTCATTAAAAATCACGCCATTGTTGATTTAGTGCCTCCCGAAAAAGGCTGGCCTGATATGGTATTCAGTGCCAATGCGGGTTTAGTCCTTGGTGAAAATGTGGTTCTTAGCCGCTTTTTGCATAAAGAACGCCAAGGAGAAGAACCGTATTTTCAACAGTGGTTTGAACAAAATGGTTTTAATGTTTACACACTTCCTAAAGACCTCCCCTTTGAAGGTGCTGGTGATGCACTCCTCGACCGAGAAGGACGCTGGTTATGGGCTGGATATGGTTTCCGGTCAGAATTAGATTCTCACCCCTACCTGGCTAAATGGCTGGACATTGAGGTGATTTCTCTGCGCTTAATGGATGAGCGTTTTTATCATCTTGATACCTGCTTCTGTCCTTTGGCGAATGGTTATTTACTGTATTATCCTGGTGCGTTTGATTCTTACTCTAACCGCGTGATTGAAATGCGCGTCGCACCGGAAAAGCGGATTGCTATTGAAGAAGCTGATGCTGTTAACTTTGCTTGTAATGCGGTGAATGTGGATAGCATCGTGATTATGAACAAAGCCAGTGAGAGTTTAAAATCACGATTGTCTGAAGTTGGTTTTCAAGTCATTGAAACGCCTTTAACAGAATTTCTCAAAGCCGGTGGGGCGGCTAAATGCTTGACTTTGCGGGTAACAGAACCTATTGGCGAGGAAATTCACGCTAATGCTTCTGTAGAAAGTCGTGTCATTCGCATGGAAGGACACTTGCTAGATGCAGGTTTAATTAACCGCGCTTTAGATCTAATTGTGGAAATGGGGGGAAGTTTCCAAGTTCTCAAATTCAACTTGGGAGAACAACGTCAAAGTACATCTGCGGCTGAGGTGAGGGTATCTGCACCATCTCACGAAGTGATGGAAGAAATTATCTCCCAGTTAATTGATTTGGGTGCGGTGGATTTACCCCAAGATGAGCGCGATTCTAAGTTAGAACCTGTGATTCAAGCGGGTGTTGCTCCTGATGATTTCTATGTCAGCACGATTTATCCTACTGAAATTCGTGTAAATGGAGAATGGCTGAAGGTGCAAAATCAACGCATGGATGGGGCGATCGCTATTTCCACAACTCCTAATGGTATAGTAGCAAAATGCAAACTCCTTCGGGATTTAGAAATCGGTGACAAAGTAGTTGTTGATGTTTTAGGTATCCGCACTGTCCGCAAAGCCGAATCCCGTGAACAACGTAACAGCCAGGAATTCAGCTTTATGTCTTCTGGTGTTTCCAGCGAAAGACGGGTGGAATTAGTTGTGGAACAAGTGGCTTGGGAATTACGTAAAATTAAGGATAGCGGCGGTAAAGTAGTTGTAACGGCAGGTCCTGTGGTGATTCATACAGGTGGGGGTGAACATCTCTGTCGCTTAGTGCGAGAAGGCTATGTACAGGGTCTTTTGGGTGGAAATGCGATCGCTGTTCATGATATGGAACAAAATATCTTGGGTACATCCCTGGGTGTGGATATGAAGCGGGGTGTAGCTGTGCGTGGTGGACACCGACATCATTTAAAAGTCATTAATACCGTCCGCCGTTTTGGTAGCATTGCTAAAGCTGTAGAAGCGGGAGTGGTGAAAAGTGGGGTGATGTATGAATGTGTGAAAAATAACATTCCCTTTTCCCTCGCTGGTTCAATTCGGGATGATGGTCCCTTACCCGATACCCAAATGAACTTGATTTTAGCACAACAGGAATATTCCCAAATCATCCAAGGTGCAGACATGATTTTGATGCTGTCTTCCATGCTGCATTCTATTGGGGTGGGAAATATGACTCCCGCAGGTGTGAAGATGGTTTGTGTGGATATTAACCCGGCTGTGGTGACAAAATTGAGCGATCGCGGTTCAATAGAATCTGTAGGTGTGGTGACTGATGTGGGTTTGTTCCTCAGTCTGTTAACTCAGCAATTGGATAAGTTGACTAGTCCTTATGTTGCTAATGTAGGATAAAGAATACATCCTTTAAGATTCTCAATCTTGTGGTGCGGGCATCTTGCCCGCTAACATTTCAATATAATTGTTATTGAGGTAGGAATTATGGGAAAAATACAAATAATTGACTCTAATCAATCCTACACATTTGCTGATTATTTCAAATTGAATTATGAACCAGATGAAATTATAGGATATTTTGGCTATAACTTTCAATCACAATCTCTAACTTTACCAACAACTCAACAAAACTTAGAAAGATTAACAGACCTAAAAAATCGTATTGAAGAAAGTTTACCCTATATTAGTTTAACCAGTGAAACCGCCAGAAGAGAATTTTTAATTGCTCCTGTAATTATGGAACTAATTCACTATACCCATGCTAAAGTTAGAGTAGAGTATGGGTTAAATATCAATAATCAATTAAAAGGAGTTGTTGATTATTATATTAAAGCTGATAACCAATTATTAGTTATTGAAGCTAAAAATGCCGATTTAGAAAGGGGAATTGTCCAATTAGCCGTAGAATTAATTGCCTTTGATAATTGGTCTCCTATTGATAATCCTATCCTGTATGGTGCAGTTTCTATTGGTAATATTTGGCAATTTGTAATTTTACATCGGGAATCAAAAGAAATTACTCAAGATTTAAACCTTTATCGTGTCCCCAATGATTTAGAAACTTTAATGAAAATTTTAGTAGCTTTAATGAAAAATTTATAATTATAAAATAGGTTGGGTTGCAAAACCCAACACCACAAATTATTAGTTCTGATGATCTTGTTGATTTAACCAAATTACTAAATCAGCAACTTCAGAAATATTAAACAACGCAGCCCCTAAATTTTCTAGCTGTTCTACAGGTAAACCTTTGACTTTTTCAACTATTAAAGAGTCAATTTCTCCAAACCGTTGATTAAGTAAAAATAAGCAAAATTTCAGTTCTCCTTTCAGTTCTCCTCTTTGTTCTCCTCTTTGTTCTCCAATTCTTTCTCCCTTCTGCAAAATATCCTGATAAATGACTGATTCTTGCATAATATCCTCACTTAACAATTGACGAATAAAGTCTTTCTCAAATCGCAAACCTGCTAAAATCTCTGTGTAAGCTGCAATATCCTGTTTAGTCTCCCTATCTGCAATTTTAGCAACATTATTGGCAATCTGGGATAATAGGCTTTGAGGTGAATTTGTCTGTGTTAATGGTGCTAATGGTAATAATGTTTGTTTGAGTTGTGTTTTTAGGGTTTAAGAGTTTATGATTAATGTTAATATATACGATTTTCAACATAAAATTTTCAAAATACAAATTATAAATACTTAATTCATTTAAACTAATTTAGGGATAGGAATATGGACATGACAAAAATCCTGATTCAGACAATATTCAGTTTCGCGCAAAGATGCAAAGCAGCAAAGACGCAAAGGAAAACCAGCAATTTATCAATAACATCCTGTAAATCCTCAAATCCTGGAAATCCTGATTCTGACAATATTGAATATTCATTTTCACGCAAAGACGCAAAGGAAAACCAGCAATTTATCAATAACATCCTGTAAATCCTTAAATCCTGGATATCCTGATTCTGACAATTTAAAAAATGTGTGCTATCCTAAGCAAAGACACCACAATCGGCTTTATTGTCGAAAGAAAAAATTTTATTTTTCCGCCTAACGGCAGGGGTTAAGAAGGGGAAGGAGAAAGAAGGGAAAAGGGCAAAAGAGCAAGAGTACAAAGTGGCACTAAGTCTTCATTGCACTAGCACAAGCAATCCGAAAACCAATACCGTTGTAACCGATGCTTGAGTTGTTACGATCTGCTGATCTACAGTTTTCCGAATGATACTTCCAAGAACCGCCACGCAGCAGCTTCCGTTTGCTTTGTCTTGTTAAAGCACGACCATCTTTGGGCGTAACATAATAATTGTCTATATAATCATCCAAACACCACTCCCATACATTACCGTGCATATCATACAAACCAAAAGCGTTAGGAGGAAAAGAACCTACATCTGTGGTTTGTTTACGGTACTGGCCTTTTGGTGCAGAAGCATAAGTATAATAACCATTATAGTTTACCAAGTCAGTGGTTATGCTTTCACCAAAATAAAATGGTGTGGTAGTTCCTGCCCTACAAGCATACTCCCATTCAGCTTCACTGGGTAATCTGTAGTTTTTTCCTGCCTTTTGGCTTAACCGTTGACAAAAAGTAACTGCATCATTCCAACTAACGCCTTCAACAGGACGATCATCACCTTTGAAAGCAGAAGGGTTAGTGCCTATGATAGCTTGATACTGTGCCTGTGTCAATTGATATTTCCCCATACAGAAACTAGGAACAGTAACTTGGTGTTGGGGACTTTCATCTGAACCTCTTTGTGCTTCACTTTTCGGTGAACCCATCATAAATGTTCCCCCTGGTATTTCCACCATTTCCAATGTCACACCATTTCCTAAGTCTTCTGTGAAATATTTTGCACTTTCATTCCGTCGGTTAATAATGTTTCCTGATGCGTTGGTACGGACAACTTCAAAACTAAAGGTTTTCAGGTTATTTGTAGAAGTTGTATTTTTAGGAGTTGATGTATTTTCAGGTGTTGGTGTATTTTCAGGAGTTGGTATATTTTCAGGTGTTGGTGTATCTGAAATTGAGGTTTGATTTTTCTTCCCAGAAAATAAATTTTGTCCCACAAATGCGACAGTTACACCACCTAAAAATAATCCTCCATAGATAAAACCGCGACGATTTATTGTAGTTGGAGAATTTCCCAAAGATTGATTTTTATTTCCCCCTGAAGATACAACAAATGTAGGAGAAATTTGTAAATCTTTGATAACTTCATCCGCAGATTGATAACGTTTTTGAATCTCAATTTTCAGCAACTTATCTAAAACTTTCCCTAAATCCTGATCTACAGGATTAGGTAAATGTTGTCGCCAATTATTCACCCAACTAAAACCATTTATTGTCCATAAATTAAAAGGATGAACCCCTGTTAATAAATGAAAACAAGTTGCACCTAAAGCAAATAAATCACTGGCTGGATAAGCTTCACCACCTTGTATTTGTTCCAATGGACTATACCCATAAGAACCTATTTGTGTTCCTATTTGGGTGTGAACTGTGGTAGTTAATTGTTTAGAAGCCCCAAAATCAATTAATACCAATTTACCATCATTTTTCCGGCGCATGATATTCTGTGGTTTAATATCCCGATGAATAACCTGGCGCTCATGAATAAACTTTAAAGATGGTAATAAATCTAGTAATAATTCCCGAATTTGGGTTTCCTTGTATTTTCCCTTTTGTGCTAATTCATCTAATAAATTTTCCCCTTTAATAAACTGTTGTACTAAATAGAGAAAACCATTATCTTCAAAATAAGCAAACAGCGTTGGTATTTGCGGGTGTTCTCCTAAATCTTGTAAGCGTTTAGCTTCTTCAATAAATAATTCTGTGGCTTTTTTTAAAGCGTAAGTTCCCGACTGTTTAGGTGCAAGTTGCTTGATTACACAAATTTCATTGAGTTTCTGGCTATCTTCCGCTAAATAGGTTCTCCCAAAACCACCTTCAGCAGAAAGCACCCGCAATACTCGAAAGCGATTGATTAATAATGGTATTAACGGGGTTCTGCAACTTTGACAGAACTTGTTATGATCAGGGTTGATAGGCTGGGAACAATCCGGGTTTAAGCAGCAGATCATAATCTGTGATAGATGACTGTATAACCTTTATAATACAATATTCAGTAATTCCGCGCTTCCTGTTCTCTGATATAATACTAAACTAACAACTGCAATCTTTTAAACAGTATGAGTGAAACCCTGGCTGATATTGCTATACCACCGCAGTTTCCTGATCATACTCAACTACCAGAGTCTGATGGTACTTTCGTGAAAAACTTTCAAGAACATCCTCAAAGTATAATTATCACAGATTCAATAATTCAAACTTTACAAATATTACATCCCGATGGACAATTTTGTATAGGTCAAGATTGTGGGATTTATTGGCGCGAAACAGAACCACCAGAAAAAGGTACAGTTGCACCAGATTGGTTTTATGTCCCTGATGTAGCACCACAATTAGCAGGTAAAATTCGCCGTTCTTATGTATTATGGCGGGAATATATTCCCCCATTAATTGCTATAGAATTAGCTAGTGGTAATGGTGAAGAAGAAAGAGATACAACTCCTCTACCGGGTTTAAAAGAAGGTGAAAAACCTGGTAAATTCTGGGTATACGAGCGCATTATCCGCATTCCCTACTATGCTATTTATGAAGTGAATAATAGCAAATTAGAAGTTTATCATTTGGTTGATTTTTCTTACCAAAAAATGCAGCCTAACGAACGTGGACATTATCCTATTGCGCCATTAGCTGTAGAATTGGGACTATGGCAAGGAAGTTACTTAAATAATCCTGAACAACTTTGGCTACGCTGGTGGGATTTAGATGGTAATTTGTTATTGGTAGGTCAGGAAGAAGCCCAATTACAAAAATTAAGGGCTGAAAAAGCAGAAGTTAAAGCTGCACAATTAGCAGCACGTTTACGGGCAATGGGGATAGATCCAGATGATGATTTATAATCATTTTGGGTATTTTCTACCCTATAATACTAATTGCAGAAAACGAACCGCAGAGGCGCAGAGGACACAGAGAGAATATGGAAAGGGTAGTTTTGTTAAGAGGGTTACAAGTTAATTGGGTGAGTTTTTTTGCGGATTTCTTGTTAGCTGGGATGGTTTTTGGTCCCCCTATTGCACCTTTTTTGGCTGCTTCTGCTGTGTTTTTACTTCCGGGGATTGCGGACATTATTTACTTTATGGGTAATCATGTATGTCCGCAGCCTACTATGGGTTTGGAGTTATCTCCACCTTTTATTATGGCGGTTTGTATGCGCTGTTATGGAACGGTAACGGGATTATTAATTACGCGAATTTTGTATGGTTTAACTAATGGCAAAGGCGTTTTTTGGTTAAGTCAATATGGTTGGACTGGTGTGGCTTTTGCTAGTGTATTAATGATGGCTTATCCGTTGGAGTTAGCAGCGCAGATTTTCGGTTTATGGGATTTTAATAATTATATTGTTACCCCTTTTGGTTTGATTACGGGTTTGGCTTGGGGTTTATTTGCTATGCCAATTTTGCATTTTCGCAGATAGGAAGAGGGAGATTTACTCCCTATTTATCAGTAGTATTCTTTGAGGAATTAGGTATCAATAAATTAAATGAAAATTTATCTAACCTACCAATTTTTGCCAAGTAATTGCCCCAATAATACCATCAGCAGTTAAACCGTTTTGTTGTTGAAGTTTCTTGATTGCTGCTTGTGTTTGTGGACCATAGATACCATCAGGATCAGCACCGACACGATATTGTAGATATCTGATAATTACACCACTAGCATGAGTTCCTTGCACAACTCGTTTAGCTAATATTTGATTGAGGGCATCCCAGGTGGTATTACCTGCCATTCCTGTGGGTAAAAGTCCCACAATTCTCTGAAATTTTTCCGTTGCGGAAGATGTAGCTTGTCCCATGCCATTATCTTCGACTAGGGGCTGATTATTTTTATCAGTAATTTTCAGCCGATTTAAAGCTTTTTGTAGTCTGAGAATGCTCTTATCTTTATTCTGTTCTTCATCTATAACAGTATTTACAGAAGCATTAGGAACAGGAACAGCAATAGGAATAGACACACCAGGAACAGGATTTACAGGAGTTTTAGCGACTTCTTTACCTGTTAAGCCGGCAACTATGGCATTAGCCATTGTTTCACTATCATATAGTTGTATATCTTTGGCAGAATCAATGAAGCAACATTCTACAAGAATTCCTGGCATATTTGTTCTTCTGAGAACATACAGGTGAGAACCACTTTTAACACCACGATTAAAAAAGCCCAATTTGACAATTTCATCTAATACTTTTTGGGCAACTTTTTTGCCAGCGTCGCTAATAGCAAATACTTCTGTTCCATTAGCTTGTCCATTAAAAGCATTAAAATGAATAGATACAAAAATATCTACTCGGTTACTATTGGCTTTTTCGCACCGGCTACCTAAAGATTGATTTACTGTACTAGCACTATTCGGTTTACAGGCAATTACTGTATGTCCTAAATTTTCTAATTTAGCTATAACCTTATTACCCACTTCCATTGTTAACTTATTTTCGGATTTAATTCCCTCTGCACCACTATCGGGAGGGCAATTGTGACCAATATCAATACCGAATTTCATTTGTATCTCCTTAATTGACTTTTTTTAATTGACTTTTTTACTATGCCAAGAGTCTGCTACTGGTTAATATAGTTCCAAAAAGCATAGACATTATTTTAATCTCTAGGTAGAGATTCCCCCATTAATCTCCAAAAATGTTTAAGATCAATGTAAAGAAATATTTCGTAGCAAAAGCGCATGAAACGCATTGTCTTGATTGCTGGGTTTGAATCGTTTAACGCGGACTTGTACCGAAAAGCGGCTGATTTGGCTAATTCCCGGTGTCCAGAGTTGGATATTCGAGTATTTAGCGATCGCAATATTACCACCAATAGCACGGAAGTAGCAGCGGCACTTAAAAACGCAGATGTATTCTTTGGTAGCTTACTCTTTGATTATGACCAAGTTGTATGGTTGCGGGAGCATGTCGCTAACATCCCTATCCGGCTCATTTTCGAGTCAGCACTGGAATTAATGAGTTTAACCAAAATAGGAGCATTTGCGATTGGTGACAAACCCGCAGGAATGCCCAAACCCATTAAATTCATCCTGGACAAATTCAGCAACGGTAAAGAAGAAGACAAACTTGCCGGTTATATCAGTTTCCTGAAAATCGGACCAAAGTTATTAAAATTCATCCCCGTCCAAAAAGTCCAAGACCTTCGTAACTGGTTAATTATCTATGGTTACTGGAACGCCGGCGGTTCAGAAAACGTCGCTTCCCTATTTTGGACAATTGCGGAAAAATACTTAGATTTAAAAGTTGGAGATATACCCCCACCCATGGAAACCCCCGATATGGGGTTATTACATCCTGATTATCAAGGATTTTTTACATCACCCAAAGCATACTTAGAATGGTATCAAAGAAGGAGTCAGGAGTCAGGAGTCAGGAGTCAGGAGAAAGAAAGGAATAAAATTACCCAGTCCCCAATTATCGGTATTTTACTTTACCGAAAGCACGTCATCACCAAATTGCCCTATATTCCCCAACTAATCCGCTATTTTGAAAAAGCGGGTTTGACTCCCTTACCCATCTTTATCAACGGTGTAGAGGGACACGTAGCCGTCAGAGATTGGATGACCAGCGACTACGAAACCCAAGAACGTCAAAGAGGTAAAATTGCAACCCTTTCCCTTTCCGCAGAATCGGTAAAAATTGATGCCATAGTTTCTACCATTGGTTTTCCCCTGGTTGGTGGTCCGGCTGGTTCAATGGAGGCCGGAAGACAGGTGGAAGTAGCTAAACGCATTCTCACAGCTAAAAATGTCCCGTATATCGTCGCTGCACCCTTATTAATTCAAGATATTCATTCTTGGACAAGGCAAGGCGTAGGCGGTCTGCAAAGTGTTGTCTTATATGCCTTACCAGAATTAGATGGCGCAATTGATACAATTCCTCTCGGTGGTTTAGTTGGGGAACAAATTTATTTAGTTCCTGAACGAATACAGCGATTAACTAATAGAGTTAAAAGCTGGATTTCCCTCCGCCAAAAACCTATTTGTCAACGGAAAATTGCCATTATTTTATATGGTTTTCCCCCTGGTTATGGTGCTGTAGGAACTGCTGCATTATTAAACGTTCCTCGCAGTTTAATTAAATTACTTCATGCACTGAAAGCACAGGGTTATACAGTTGGTGAAATTCCCGAAGATGGTGAAGAATTAATTCGCCAAATTAAAGCAGCAGATGAAATTAATCCCCTGGTAGAAAATAACATAAAAGACATCACAACTGTTAATGCTAGAACATTAGAAAAATGGTTAGGCTATCTTTTTACATCTCGCATTGAAAAACAATGGAAATATCTCACTGGTAGCGGCATTAAAACCTATGGAGACGAGTTTAATATTGGTGGTGTACAATTAGGAAATGTGTGGATAGGTGTCCAGCCACCTTTGGGAATTCAAGGAGATCCCATGCGGTTAATGTTTGAAAGAGATCTAACCCCCCATCCTCAATATGCAGCTTATTATAAATGGTTACAAAACGATTTTCAAGCTGATGCAGTTGTTCATTTTGGAATGCACGGAACTGTTGAATGGTTGCCCGGTTCACCATTAGGAAATACTGGCTATTCTTGGTCTGATATTCTCTTAGGAAATCTGCCCAATCTCTACATTTATGCCGCAAATAATCCTTCAGAATCAATTTTAGCCAAACGTCGCGGTTATGGCGTGTTAATTTCTCACAATGTCCCTCCCTATGGACGCGCTGGTTTGTATAAGGAATTGGTAAATATCCGCGATTTAATTGCAGAATATCGAGAAGATCCAGAAAAGAATTATCTGTTAAAAGAAGGCATTTGTAAAAAGATAGTTGATACTGGTTTGGAGGTGGATTGTCCTTTTGATGATGCGAAAAGGTTGGGTATTCCCTTTACGCCGGAAAATGTGAGGATGTTTAGTAATCACGCTTTTGATCATTATTTGGTGAAGTTGTATGAGTATCTCCAAGTTCTCGAAAATCGTCTTTTTTCCTCTGGTTTACATACTTTAGGTGAAGCACCAAATCAGGAGGAGTTAACTGGTTATTTGGATGCTTATTTTGGAAACGAACCACAGAGGCACAGAGAACACAGAGAGGAGGAGGAAATTACAAGGTTATTAAATCAATCTACTGATGAGTTAACTAATCTTTTAAGGGGTTTAAATGGTGAGTTTATTCCTCCTGCACCTGGTGGGGATTTGTTAAGGGATGGTGCTGGAGTGTTACCTACGGGTAGGAATATTCATGCTTTAGATCCTTATAGAATGCCTTCTCCTGCTGCTTTTGAACGGGGTAAGGAAATTGCTAAGAAAATTATTTCTCAGTCTTTAGATGAAAATAAGAAATATCCCGAAACTGTAGCAGTTTTATTATGGGGTTTGGATGCTATTAAGACTAAGGGTGAATCTTTGGGAATTCTCTTGGAATTGGTGGGTGCTGAACCTGTGAAGGAGGGAACTGGACGCATTGTTAGATATGATTTAAAACCTCTTGCTGAGGTGGGACATCCCCGTATTGATGTGTTAGCAAATCTATCGGGTATTTTCCGGGATAGTTTTGTGAATATCATTGAATTATTGGATGATTTATTTCAACGGGCTGCGGAAATTGATGAACCGGAGGAAATGAATTTTATTAGAAAACACGCTTTGATTTTAAAAGCCCAAGGTGTGGAAAATTCTTCCGCAAGATTGTTTTCTAATCCCTCTGGTGATTTTGGTTCTTTGGTTAATGATAGAGTTGTTGATGGTAATTGGGAATCTGGAGAAGAGTTGGGGGATACTTGGGAAAGTCGCAATGTCTTTAGTTATGGTAGAAATGATAAAGGACAAGCCAGACCAGAAGTATTGCAGACATTATTAAAAACTAGCGATCGCATTATTCAAGAAATAGATTCGGTAGAATATGGTTTAACTGATATTCAGGAATATTATGCCAATACGGGAGGTTTGAAAAAAGCTGCCGAAAAGCAAAGTGGAAAAAAAGTACAAGCCAGTTTTGTCGAAAGTTTTTCTAAAGACACCACACCCCGCAATTTAGATGATTTATTGCGAATGGAATACCGAACTAAGTTATTAAATCCCAAATGGGCTGACGCAATGGCTAATCAAGGTTCTGGTGGTGCTTTTGAAATTTCCCAACGCATGACGGCTTTAATTGGTTGGGGTGGTACTGCTGATTTTCAAGATGATTGGGTTTATGATCAAGCCGCAGAAACTTATGCTTTAGATCCAGAAATGGCGGAAAAATTACGCAAAGCCAATCCTGAAGCTTTTAGAAATATTGTGGGGAGAATGTTGGAAGCATCGGGACGCGGTTTATGGCAAGCTGA
The DNA here is from genome assembly GCF_028330815.1 of Dolichospermum lemmermannii CS-548. Taxonomy (NCBI): domain Bacteria; kingdom Bacillati; phylum Cyanobacteriota; class Cyanophyceae; order Nostocales; family Aphanizomenonaceae; genus Dolichospermum; species Dolichospermum lemmermannii. The sequence continues at coordinate 14,872 of NZ_JAQMTJ010000321.1, read as the reverse complement.
TGGAGATAAGTTGGATAAGTTGCGAAAGTTATATGATTTGACTGATGAGGAATTGGAAGGAGTGACGTAAAAAATCTCAATAATCACCCACTTCTTAGGGCAACAATTGGGTCTAACATTGCTGCTTGTCGGGCCGGAAATACACCAAAAATCAAGCCTATACTCCCGGATATTCCCACGGCGACAACAATCGCATATAGAGGAAATTGAGGAGTCAAAGGCGTGAAGAAGGCTAACGGCATAGTTCCCCCAACTCCTACAATTATGCCTAGCAGACAGCCAGAGAGAGAGAGAATAATTGCCTCAATTAAAAATTGCGCTAAAATATCATTCTGAGTTGCCCCAACTGCCTTACGCAACCCAATTTCTTGAGTACGTTCAGTCACAGAAACTAACATAATATTCATAATACCAATTCCCCCCACTAACAAAGAAATAGCCGCAATTAAAGCTAATAATAATGACAAAACACCAGTTACCTGAACTACCAATTCTTGAAACTTCTTATTAGCAAAAACAGCCACATCTTTTTTCCCATGTAGTCGAGCCAGAATATTAGTAATTTGAAAACCTGCGGCGCGAATACTATCTCTATTTTTGGCAGTCACTAAAATATAACTGAGAGGAATATCAGATATTGATCTGCGTCCCACTAACCTATTAGCAAATGTTGTGAGGGGAACAATAGCAGTTTGATCAGAATTCTCCCCACCAAATGCACCCTTTGATTGCAATAAACCAATCACTTGAAACGATATATTATTAATAAGAACTTCTTGCCCTACAGGATTTTCATCGCCGAAAAGTTTCCGACTAGTTTCTGCACCCAAAACAGTAACTTGAGCCTGTTCTTGCTGTTGTATTTGGTTAAACATTCTGCCAGTGACAAGAGTAAGATTCTGCACAGCAAGCAAATCAAAGGTAGTGCCTTTAACAGTTGTTGATGTTAACTTGTTATTAAAACTAATTGACATTTTTTGCTCATCTATAGGCGCAACTTTGCTCACACTAGGAACTTGAGCTTTAATTGCTTCTGCATCTGATAACACCAATTGAGCATCAGGAAATTTCATGCCTTCATCATCTTCAAAAGTGCTATATACCGTCAGTTGATTTGCTCCAAACGCCTCAAGTTTACCCAACACAAGATTCTGTGCGCCCTGTCCAATCCCAATCATACTAATAACTGAAGCATTGCCAATAATTATTCCCAACATAGTTAATCCGCTACGGAGTTTATTAGCAGCGAGAGTTGCAAAAGCCATATTCACACTTTCCAGCAAATTCATAATTTAAAACGATAAAAAGAGAAATTCACACCAACAGACCTTCAAATAAAAAACACCCAACCACCTAACACAAAAAATCTCTTAAACTCTCATTCCTCCGTGTCCTCTGTGCCTCTGTGGTTCGTTTATTTAAATATTTTTTATTAGAAGTCCCTAAGATCCTGTAATACGATCAATACCATCAATTAATTGATTAGCTGGTGGTTGAATAAAAACTCGTTCACCTTCCGAAAGTCCGCCTAAAATTTGCGTTTTATCACCAGAAGTAATTCCTACCTGTACAGGATGAAATTTTGCTTGATTATCTTTGTCTGGTAACAGTACACCCACCTGCCCTCCCTTTCCAGAAACCACCGCAGCCGAAGGAATAACCAAGGCATTGCGAATATCATTCACTAAAAAAGTTAACTTCACATTTAGCCCTACCTTGAGTTTATCTTGACCCGTTGCCAAAGCAATCTTGACTCGCATAAAAGTGACATTTTCTTCCTTAACTCCTCTAGGAGCAATCAAACGGACTTTCCCTTGAAAAACTTGATCAGGAAAAGCATCAAGGCGAATTTCTACAGGTTGATTTTTCTGAATTTGCGCCATATTCACTTCGGGAACTTTAGCTTCTATTTCCAAACCACTGGATAATTCAGCAATGGAGGCACTAGTTCCCCCTTCATTGGTAGAAACAGAAGTATTTGGAGTTACGAAGTCACCTGCTTGGGCAAAACGTCGGGTAATTAAGCCAGCAAAAGGGGCGCGAATGAAAGTATTTTCTAATTGATTTTCGTAAAATTGTAATTGGGCAGTTGCTTGAGCTACTTCAGCACCAGCTTTGGTAATTTCCTCAGTTTGATAACCGGAAAGGAGTTTTTTCAGTTGTTGTTGAGCAGATATCAGACTAAATTTAGCTTGTTGTAAGTTATCCCTAGCGCTTTTTTCCTCGTTCAAGACGGCATCTAAATCATCATGGGATACTGCTCCTTGAGATGTAGGATATTGCCTGCGCTTGACTCGTTGAGAGGCTAATGCCAAGCGAGATTGAGCTTCCCTCACTTGCGCCGTGTACTTACGCACATCAGCTTGAGCGATCGCAATTTCTTCCGGTCTGTAACCCTTACGCTTTTCTTGTAATTCGGCTTTTGCCTTCCATAACAGCGCTCGATACTGATTCACCTGGGCTTGAAAGGCTTGACGCTCCATTTCTGCGATTAATTGTCCTTTTTGGACAGAACTACCTTCATCTACATAGAGTTTGGCAATTCGACCGGCTTCTCTTGGGCTAATATTAATTTTGCGAACTGGTTGGACAACTCCATTGGTTTTGATTTTAATGTTTAAGTTGCTGGTAGTGACAGGGACTGTCAAATCTGTAATATCATTTTTGCTTGGTTGATACCAATGGCTGAAGTAAGCAATACCCATTCCAGATAAACCAAATGCAGTCAGCCCAATTAGCCAAGGAATCGGATTTTTGATCTTCATAGCTGATGTGTACCTTGCATACTGAGGAATCTAAAACTTTGCGTCTTTGCTCCTTTGCGTCTTTGCGCGAAACATAATTCTGTGCAGCCTCAGATAACATTGGTATTACACCCCATATTGTTCCACTTGCATATTCCATAGGGATGTATATTCTCCTCCCAGTTGTAAAAGTTCTTGATGAGTACCATCCTCAATTAAATGACCATCTTTGAGGACTAAAATCCGGTCAGCCATTCGCACCGAGGCTAATCTGTGGGTAATCAGAATGGTAGTTTTGCCTTCCGCTAGTTCCACAAACCGCAGGTAAAAATCACACTCGCTGCGGGGGTCAAGGGCTGCGGTAGGTTCATCTAAAAGTAGTAATTGGGCTTCTTTGCGAACAAAAGCACGAGCTAGAGCTAATTTTTGCCACTGTCCTCCAGAAAGTTCTGTACCGCCAAACTGTTTACCCAATTGTGTATCTTCCCCACTGGGAAAATCATCAACTAGTTTGACGATATCGGCTTTTTCTACTGCATATCTAAGAATCTCTCGATGTTCTAACGCTGCTAAATTTCCTAATGCAATATTTTCTCCCAAGGTGAGTGCGTAATGGCCAAAGTCTTGAAAAACCCCCGCAATTTGCCGCCGCCACTGTTCTAAATTTAAATCTCTCAGGTCTATCCCATCAACAATAATCCGTCCTGTGGTGGGGTCGTAAAGCCTCGTTAATAGTTTGACTAGAGTGGTTTTACCTGCGCCATTTTCGCCAACTATGGCGACTGTTTGTCCTGGGTAAAGGGTAAAAGAAATGTCCTTGAGTGCTAATCTACCATCTGGATAGTGAAAATCAACTTGCTCAAAAGTAATACCTGCACGAATCGGAGTGGGGATTTTTTCTCCAGGTATGTTCAATACCATGGGGGTAGGACTATCAAGAAAGTTGAAAAACTGCTGCATATAAATAATATTCTCGAACAAATCCAACCAATGACTGACAAATCTTTCTAAACTATTCTGGAAGTAAGTTAATGATTGTACGAACAGAAGTACACTTCCTGGGCTTAACAGTCCTCTAAAAGCTTGCTTGACTACCCAATAGAAAGAAAATCCGTTTCCTAATGTACTCAAAATAGCTAAACTAGATGACCAAAATGCTTGTTTACCTCGCAAATGACCCATGGATTGATGTAAAGATTGAAATGCTTGTCCGTAAAGCTGCATAAAAAATGCACCTAGCTGAAATAATCTAACTTCTTTGGCATAGGTGTCAGTCAGCATTAAAGAGGTGTAATACTGCATTTTTCGGGCTTGAGGACTGTTTTCAAATAAAGTGATCCAAATCTCTCTACCATATTGGGAAGAAACTACTATTTGGGGTATAGTAGCGATCGCAATTACCAATGGTATCCAAAAAGCCAGGGGAATTAATAGCCCAATTACTACGATTAAAGTAATCAATGAGCGACTTAATTCCACCAAGTTCTCAACTAAATTTAAGGGTTTATAGCTAACTTGTTGTTGCAGAATTTGTAACTCATCATAAAATTCAGCATCTTCAAAACGGCTCAAGTCAGCAAAACTATCAGCTTTTCGCATTAATAATAAACTAATATGAGCCGCTAATTTATCATTGAGATTTCCTTGAAGTGCCAATATCCAAGGATAGAGAAGGTTTTCTAATAGCAAAGCTCCCACCCATGCTGCTACCAAATACCACAAAATTGAATCATCTAATGCTTGACCAGTTGTTAAGGCTGTAGCCACAGTATCTACTACCAGTTTGGTAATCCAAACACTAACCCCAGGAAGAAACCCTTGCAATAAAGTCACAGCAATTAAAAACACCATTTCTTGAGGTGCTGCTGTCCATAATAAGGGTAAAGAACGAAATAAAATTCTAGTGTAGTCTCCAGCCCAAACTCTTAAATCGCTCATTAATTAAACCTGAATTCTTATAAAGGGTTAGATAATTCTCTGATTTCCAAAAGTTTGATATTTTCTGAGTAATAACTAGATTTATCACTTGAGAGAGTTTATTTTTCAAGAATCAAATTTTATCCTTTTCCAACTTAACCAGCAATTAGTCGCTGCAAAGTTGATCAGGAATTTTTTCGGATTCTGCTATCTATTACTTTAATATTCTACTTTTGAAAAATTTTGTTCTCCACTTCTTAGGGATGAATATTTCAAAAATTTTCAAATGTCTGTTGTTCAGAATTTTCACGGATATCAAAACAGCCTAGAACCAATATAACCTCGATCATTAAAGGATGATCAGATATTTGATTTGCTATTTTTAGATAAATCCTGAAAAGTAATCAAGTCTGATAACCTTACTAAAGGAGTAATTATAAAGAAATAGAGCTACGCTTTTAAATCGGTCATAAGCATTATTTTAAATTCGCTTTAACTATAAAATTATTCTCTGTTACAAGAATTTTCATTCACTATTAGCACAATTTCATAAATTGATTCCTCCTCTATCAAGAGATAAAATAATACTACTTAAGAAAGAAGAAAATTATCTAGAAAAAGATATTCTTGTAAGAATCGGATAAGCAAACAAAGACATAATTGGCGACTCTGAAAAGAGCAATTTTCATAAAAGACAAGGTTTCACAGAATATAAATCCCATCTGATAGTTCCCCACACTAATCAGAAAGTGGTTTTGCTCTTTTGTGGACTAATACCGCAGGGCGGAATTAAAAATTAACAATTAAAAATTAAAAAAGCAGATTGTATAAGCTTTTCATGAATCTTTAATGGTTAGTTGACTTACGCCGTTGTGGACTAGTGTAATTTTGAAGAATTTGTGAAAACTGGTTGATTGAAAAATATCATTCCAGCTTTTTATCAACTCGAATAGAGATTTGCAAACAGGTTATTAAATTTAAGTTGAAAGGAGTAGGTGACAATGCTTGCAGAAAAAACACTCGACCAACCAATATATGTAGAAATGCGTTTGGTAGATCAAGCAGACAAACTAGAAAGACTTCTGTTGTCTGAGGAGGAAATAGCAGCTTTAGAAAAATTAGCAATGTCGGGAGAATTCGACTCTGAAACGACCCAAAGATGGTTTGCTAATTGCGGTGGCTGTGGTGGCTGCGGCGGCTGTGGTAGACCTTGCGGTGGCTGTGGTAGACCTTGCGGTGGCTGTGGTAGACCTTGTGGTGGTTGTGGTAGACCTTGTGGTGGTTGTGGTAGACCTTGTGGTGGATGTAATGTAACAGTATCAGGTGTGTTGGAAGACATTGATGAGGTTGGATTTGGATACTAATTAACCCTAGAGATAGAAAAGTGACTTAGTAATTTGAGAAACCGAGTTTCTTAGGTTTGAAATCATTAAATTTAGCTAGAAAAATCAACAGAAACCCTGTTGTTACTCAATATTTTCTGTTGACAAAAACAGGGTTTTTAATTTTCTTGATTGCTATTTATAGCAGGATTAAATTTTTGCAATAAAGTCTATGAAATTAAATGATGGTCAGCGGCTCCGACTACTAGAACACGTTGTTATTAACGTGATGCCGGCAGATTGTAGTGGCGAAGAAAGTATGATATTTAATACAACACGACGAACCCTGAGAGTCCAGGGTCAAGCTCTGCATAATGTGGAAAACATTGTTTTACCTTTACTAGACGGCTCTCGAACCATAGGAGAAATCCGCAATGCAATTGGCGAACAATTGACAGATTCTTCCCTAAATCAATGTTTAGAGTTTTTGATGGACAATCGCCTAGTAGAAGAGTCTCTAGAAAGTACAAATGATTTAGATAGTCGTGCTTATTTACTTCCTCAAATCAGCCTTTATCATGAATTAGGCTTTGACCAAAAAGATGCTCGAAAAAACTTAGCCAATGGGAGAATTGCTGTTTTTGGACTGGGAGGTTCGGGACTGATAGCAGCAATTAACCTAGCTACTGCTGGGATTGGTTTTGTCCGTTTGTGTGATGATGCCTGTATCCTGCCGGCGGATTCCCTGATGATGTCAGGTTCGGGATTGAATAAAATTGGCACTTTTCGGAGTGTGGAAGCAGCGCGACAGATTGAGTCCATTGGCGGAATCACCGAGGCTGAGATTGTCACAGATGGTTTAAATGACGACGCAACCATCACTTCTTTGCTGGAGGACGTTGACCTGGTAATTGTCGCTACTGATGCCGTATCTGTGAATCTAGCCTATCGTCTGAACAGACTATGCTTGAAGATGCAGCGCCCATTGCTACCGGGTGGAGCGGCTGGGGTGGAGGGAACTGTCGGTCCGTTGGTTTTTTCCCAGGACAAACCCTGTTATCTATGCTATCGGATGCGGTCTATGGCTTGTTCCAAGTTTCCAGAGGCGGAATTGGCGGTTGAACAGTTGCTCAACCGAGAACGACGTTCTCAACCACGGCTACGGGAAAATTTACCGATAGGTCAGATGTTGGTGGGTAGCTATTTAGCTCTTGAGGCTGTGAAAATGATGCTCGGTTTGGCGATCGCTACTGACGGAAAACTACTACATATAGACTTACTTGGCACAAAACTTACTCATAACGTTGTCCTCAAAAAACCAGGTTGTCCCCATTGTTCAGCCAAGATAGGGAACGGAAAAAGATAGGAGAGAACACAGTGAATACAGCGATTGCAAGTCCCCGTTGGCAAGATCTAGTCAGCCCCCATACTGGCGTTATCCGCTCCTTAGATAGATTCACCAAGCCTTATACAGAGTTCGATTTTCCCGTTTTGTGGCAAGCCGAATTAGCCAATTTTCAGCTTCGTAAACAGTCTGATGATTTACGCTACGGTGTCGGTAGGGGCATGACGGATGAACAAGCCATTTTTGGGGCTGTGGGCGAAGCTATAGAAAGATACTGCGGTGGTATTGTTGATTATCGGCAAATAATTGTTAGTAGCTACGAAGAATTAGGTAATCGTGCCGTCCCTTCGACCGTTTTTTCTCCTTTTTCTGACCAACAATACTCTCACCCAACTTTCCCTTTCCCGGCCTTTAATCCCACAACGCAGACTTCGTGGATGAATGCCCTTTCCTTAACCAGTAAGCAACAGGTTTTAGTTCCAGCCTTCTTGGTTTATTTAGACTGGGGTGGCGACCAACCAGGAGATCATATTTTACCTATTAGTTCTAACGGTATGGCTAGTGGACCATCTTGGGAGTTTGCTGCCTACCGGGGTTTGTGTGAATTAATTGAGCGTGATGCTTTCATTATTACCTGGTTAAATCGCCTCCCTGCCCCACGCATCTATTTTGACCACCTACCAGGAATTGAGACGGAAATTGCTCGCCACTACGCCCGCTTTGGCATTGAGTTAGTCGTCTTCGAGTTAACTACTGATATTCAAGTCCCGGTTTTCATGGCCATGTTAATTGACCGTTCGGGCAAAGGTCCCGCTGTGTCCACTGGTATGGGATGTCATCTTGATGCACCAACGGCTTTCCACAAGGCAGTTTTTGAAGTTTGTCAAGCTCGCTTTGGTGACATAGAACGGATGAAAACTGGCGCTGGGGCTAATCTCCATCAATATAGTGATATTCAGAATTTAGATGATCACAACGCTTTTTTCTACACAACGGCTCGGCTAGGTGAGTTGGATTTTCTATTTCACCATGACCAATCTTGCCAAGTTGAATATTTACCAACTTACGAATCTGAGTCTGAAGCAGAGAATTTGCAATCAGTAGTTGCCAAGTTAAATTCAGTAGGTGTTGAACCTTATGTAGTGGAAATTACTGCCCCTGATATCGCCTCTCTTGGTTTTCGAGTGGTGCGGACTTTAGCCAGTGAAATAGTCCCTATATATTTTGGTTATGGACAAGAACCACTGGGGACTCGGCGGTTATTCGAGGTCCCAGAAAGGTTGGGTTATGGTGGCGGACGGACCGAAAATGACTTAAATCCCTGCCCACATCCTATGGCTTAAAACAGCCGTCAGCGGGTTGTTGATTAAACCCAGAATTAGCTTACTATACTCAAAACGGTTGGGACATGGACTTTTGTAAAATCACGAAAAACCTAGTAGTCTGTCAAATTTATTTTGACGGGTTTTTGGTAGTGCGGGCATCTTGCCCGCGTAAGCAAGACGCTCCCACTACAGGACTATTGCCCGCGTAAACAAGACGCTCCCACTACAGGACTATTGCCCGTGCAAGCGAGACGCTCACACTACAGTCCGTCATTTTTGGATTGACAGACTACTAGATTTGTAGGGGTTTAGCAATGCTAAACCCCTACCCGCTTAAATCAAATAATCAAGCCGTGTTGAGTATAGTTGAATGCTGATAGGTGATAGTTTGTTAAAACGAGGAAATTAGCACAATGCACACAGCCAATGAACCTCTGGAGTTAGCTCTTCTCTATCATTTAAACTCTCCAGTCCCTAAAAGTTATGTTAAGCGGGTTCCGGCGACTGAACTGCGATATCTGCCAGAAGCTCCTTTTCTGGAATTGCCAAAAGCACCACGTGATAACCCGCTGTCTGAGCTTTTAGCGCGACGTACTTCTGTGCGATCATTTGAGCGTCAGGTAATGCCACTTGTCTCCTTAGCTCAACTGCTCGACTCAGGATGTGGACTCAACGGACTGCGGGAAGTGGATGGTCAATGCTATGAGGCTCGTAACTCTCCTTCTGCGGGGGGACTTTATCCTCTGGAGGTGTTCGTATCCACACAAGCGGTAGCAGGTTTGGTTAGCGGACTATATCACTATGAACCTCGCGGACACGGGTTACATTGGGTGAATGATGCCGTCCCAACAGATTTTGTAGAACCATTATTGCAGCAGGATTACATTCTCAATGCCAATGCTCTGTTTGTATTCACATCGGTTTTTATGCGCTCAATGGGCAAATATGGGGCGCGGGGCTACCGCTTTGCTCTTTTAGAAGCTGGTCATCAAGCCGAAAATATCTGCTTAATGGCTGGGCAATTGGGACTGGATAGTCTTTGTATTGGTGGATTTGATGATATGAGTTTAAACGCTATGTTGGGTATTGATGGAGAACGTCATGCTGCTCTTTATTGTGTTGCTGTTGGGAGGAAGGGATAATTTTTTTAGGCTTCGCCCCGCTTCGCTAACACGCAGAGTCTCAGAGGCTCAGAGAGGAGGAGTTTGAGGAATTTTTCTTTACTGTCATTAGGGACTTCCAAATAAAAAAATGTCCCAAAACTAACGCAAAAACCCTCTCTATTTCTTCTCTCTCTGTGTTCTCTGTGCCTCTGTGGTTCGTTTGTTCATTTATTTATTGGGATAATTTATTTCCCGGAAGTCCCTTAGCAGCTATGACTTAAATATTGCTAAATTAACAAAGGATGCAACTATCTCATTCAATATGGTATCTAGTTCTATAAGATTCTCGGATATTCAAGGTCATTGGTCCCAAGGGTTTATTGAAGCTTTAGCAGCACGGCGAATTCTCAGCGGGTATTCTGATGGAACTTATCGCCCTAATAACCCTGTGACTCGTGCTGAATTTGCAGCTATTATCGCCGCAATTTTTTCCCTGCCTGTCAAACGGGAATATGTACCTTTTGTAGATGTTCCCCAGACGCATTGGGCGATAAACGCGATTAAAAAGGTCTATGAAACTGGATTTTTAACGGGTTATCCAAATCGGCGGTTTGGGATAGATGAAGGTATTGCTAGAGGTGATGCTTTAGTAGCAATGGTCAATGGCTTAGAACTTGCTGGTCAAGTTGACCTAGATTTAGTAAGTAAACTAGCAGAAATTTATCAAGATGGATCTTTAATTCCTTACTATGGGATTAATCAAGTCGCGTTAGCAACTCGTGCTGGTTGGGTAGTTAGTTATCCGAACAGAAAAATACTTAATTACAAAAAAGCCGCTACTCGTGCAGAAATCGCAGTAATGGTTTATCAGGCTTTAGTATATTTAGGAAAAGCGGAAAAAATCCCGACTGATTATATTGTTGTTCCTCCAACCATCCCTAAACCTACCACTGCTCATACTGTTAAGCTAAATCATCGGCGGGAATTTCGGGGGGCTTGGGTTGCGTCTGTATGGAATAGTGATTGGCCTTCTCGACCGGGACTGGCTGTGGAACAGCAAAAAGCGGAATTATTAGCGATTATTAAACAGTTACAAGCTTTGAATTTCAATGCTTTAGTTTTGCAGGTAAGACCAGAAGGTGATGCTTTATATGCTTCGGAATTAGAACCTTGGAGTGCTTGGATAACGGGAACTCAGGGAAAAGCCCCATCACCATTTTATGATCCTTTGGAGTTTGCGATCGCCGAATGTCATCAACGCAATATTGAATTACACGCTTGGTTTAATCCTTATCGTGCTAGAGCAAATAGTCGAGTTTCTACCGTTCGTCCCCACATTGCAGTTACAAACCCCGAAGTTGTTTATCAATGGGGTACTCAACAATGGATGGACCCCGGTGCAAAAATCGTTCAGGACAGAGCATACAACGTCATTATTGATGTTGTCCGTCGTTATGATTTAGATGCTATTCATTTAGATGATTATTTTTACCCCTATCCCATATCTGGTCAACCTTTTCCTGATCATAAAACCTACGCAGCATATCAAACCAGTGGGGGTAAACTAAATATAGAAGATTGGCGACGCGAAAACGTCAATCAAATGGTATTGCGACTTTCTCAAGGAATTAAAGCCACCAAACCTCATGTAAAGTTTGGAATTAGTCCCTTTGGTATTTATCGTTCTGGAGAACCTGGGGGAATTGTCGGTTTAGATGCCTACAGTGTCCTCTATGCAGATTCTAAAAAATGGTTACAGCAAGGCTGGATAGATTATATTGCTCCTCAACTCTACTGGCGTACTGACCAAACCAAACAAGCCTATCAAACTTTACTGCAATGGTGGACCGAAATCAATACTAAACAGCGTCACATCTATGCAGGTAATAATCTCGGACAATTAGATGGTAAGGAATGGAAAAATAGCGAAATTGCCAAGCAAATTCAGATTTCTCGGAATTTAGCAGGTAATTTGTCTTTAGGTAATATCTTTTTTAGTATGACTGGCATTCGGGAAAATCGCCAAGGCATCGCTGACCAATTTAAAACCTATTATCCCACACCTGCCTTAATTCCCACTATGTCATGGCAAAGTTCCATTACGCCACCACCTCCCAAAAACCTCAAGTTTATGGATGGTAAATTAAACTGGGAACCAGGAGATGATCAACTTGTGCGTTCTTGGACTCTGTATTTGCAAAATAGCAATAATTGGCTAATTCAACGCATTTTATCCGCTGGTACTACCTTTGCGACAGTTATACCAGGAACTTATGCAGTCTGTGCTGTGGATAGATTAGGGAATGAAAGTGCAGGTATGATGATTACCGTAACTTGATAATTAGCAAGTTGGGTTTTCTCCTGTCAACCCAACTACTTTTTAACTTATGGTTTTTCCCAAAACCTATAAGTTTTTTCAATCAGATTTTCAAAAAAAAGCGCATTCCTCTATATTGTCAATAATCTTGAGAATATTCTCAATAATTGCCCCTAAAAACGTTCATTTCAGGACTTGATATTCTCAACTATTTTTTTTACAATAATTTTGATTATGATCCAAGGGTTATTTTTTATTTAATTTATTAATACATCAAACACCCTCTTAGCAAAATTCTCAAAATAAATATGAACTCGGTAGATATATAATTAGTCTACTGAGTTTTTTTATTTATTGGTACTGAGTAATTATATGAATGAAAGTAGTTCTTCTATTCCTCATAAAATTATTGGTGTTGCTGTTATTTGGAATGACCAAAAACAGATTTTAATTGATAGACGACTTCCTACTGGGACAATGGGTGGTTTATGGGAATTTCCAGGGGGAAAAATTGAAATTGGTGAAACTATTCAAGAATGTATTAAACGAGAAATTTCGGAAGAGTTGGGTATAGAAATTGTAGTTGGAGAACATCTGATTACTATTGACCACACTTATGCTCATTTGCGGGTGACTTTGATAGTTCATCATTCTCAACATTTAGCGGGTGTTCCTCAAGCCATAGAATGTGATGAAATTCGCTGGGTAAGTTTGGATGAATTGGATAATTTTACTTTTCCAGAAGCGAATGGGGAAATTATTGCGGCTTTGAGGAAAAGGTGAAAACAATAATTAATGAGTTATGTCCATACATACTAATTATCTCAACCCAAAAAACCTAATATTCCAGATAAATCTATATTAGTCGCGTTTGATGTTTAATTATTTTTTAAGAAATGTATAAAACAATACTTTTAACCATAATATTAGGTAAAGGGAATTTGGGACATCGAATTGGTGTTGCATTTCCAGAGAAGTTGGATAAGATACAAAATTTTACAAGTATTTAGCTTGATATTTGTATTTACATCATTTAGTGTAAACAGTATAAACTGTAAACTAATGATAAATGCTAGACACAGTTCGTCAGTGGCAAGGTACAGCAGAATCACTAACAGAAGAACTTAACCATCAAATTAAGGAACTGAAGCTATCTGTAGAAGTTCCAGCAGTGAGAACTGTAAGGTTATGGAGAAGTAAAAATATCTTTTCCCAACCTCAAAAACAAAGGTTTGGTTTTCGACAAATCTTAGAAGGTTTAGCGACTGTACTATTACTAAAAAAAGGTTGGACATTAGCAGCGATTTCACAAGTATTACCTTCCTTATCTGATATAAATTTAGAACGGCAAATTTTAGCAGAATCCGAAGATCAAAAAATAAGTTGGCTACCTGAAAGTTTAGTTAAAAATCATCGTCAACAGCTAGACATGGCGGAAAATGCCGTAACCTTATTAGCACAGGGAATTATTCGTCTTTATACCCAACTTTTATCAGGTGAAAAGATTGTTAAACAGAATGATAGTCTTCCTTATGAATTACATCAAGCAATGTGTAAACTCGGACGTTTATATATTGAAAATGGACAAACAGATCAAGCTGCTTCTGTGCATCAAGTCTTAGATTTAGCTCGGTTTCCTCTTAAACATGAACAATGGAATTTAGCGATTTTTCAACAACCTGAATTTTCTCATCGAGATGTTATTCTCATTGATTCTCAAATGTGTGTTCCTACGGCTGACTGTGGTGAAATTGCCCGTCATTATGGTGGTTTTGGAGAAAATAATCTCATTGAACATCGTCTTTATGAACAATTATGTCAAGCTACAGAAAAATTAGGTACGCGTCGTCAACATCTAGCTTATACAGCAATTCGAGAATTATTAGGACGGTTTTCATTAATAGGAGAACATCAATTAATTGTTTATTTAGAAGCACATAATCTTACCCCATTGCAGAGAGTAATTTTAGATTTTTTTACGTCAATTCCTGATATTTGGCTAATTAAAAATTTAGCTCATCGTTGTGATTATTGTGGTACGTTAATGCGTCCTCATCCTCACAAAAATAAATACCCTGATGGTCAATGTCCAATTTGGCAATGTCAAGGTAATTTAGAACCCAAGATAAGAGAAAAATTAGACCCAAACCAAGATCGTTTATTAGTTGCAAGACCGCAAATTTTGACATATTGGACTGCTCCAGCAATTGATGAATTAGCTATTTATGATATAGCAAAACAAGAAGGATTAGAAGTAGAGCTTTATCCTAATTCTGATTTATGTGATATTGCTATTAATGATCGTTTAATTGGGATAGATGCAAAATCTTATAGTAGTCCTGTTGCTTTAGCAGCTAAACTTAATCATAGTATTGGTGGTTTAATTCATTATCGTCATCGAATTATTGCTATTAGCGATCACTTAATTATAGATAATCCTTATTATCTTGATATTCTCAGAGAACAATTAGAATCAGAAAATCCTCAATCAACTCTGGAAATTATGTCAGTTTCAGAAATTATCCAAAAATTAAAAGAGAGATATTATGAGAATTAAACAAGAGATTTTTACAGGTATCAACCGTATTTGTTGGTTATGCGTTTTCATGGAAGAATTTATGGGCATTAAAAGTTTAAAAAACGCTCCTTTAATTCTTTCAACCTGAGTTCGATGTAAGAAAACCAGCTAAAAATGAGTATTCAAAAGGGTTAGAGGCTTTTCTGGAAAGAGCCTATATTCTCAATAAACATTAATTATTGAGAATTAATAGGAAACCAGCCTAGATTTAAGTAAATTTT
>NZ_JAQMTJ010000320.1:0-17367 GCF_028330815.1 Dolichospermum lemmermannii CS-548 | reverse complement strand
GCGTTAAACAATCAACATATGTAACGAAATGTAAATTCGACAAATACCTTATAGATAGGTTATTTAAGGGTTTTTACGAAAAAAATGTATATTGATTTTATCGTGCCGACTTACTTAACTAAATGAATACACTGAACAATACCTTGTCCATTTCTTGTAGGTTGGGTTAAGCGACAGCGCAACCCAACGCATTTGTTGGGTTTCATGCTAATTGCTCCGCGAACGTTTACGTGACCCAACCCAACCTTGTATCTTAGAGGTATGTTAGAGGAAGTGGGGCGGTTAGTTGCTTTACCTAATTGATTTTTAATTGTTGATTTAGACTCCAAAAGAGCATTTCTAATGTGACGTTGAGACAAAGTATAAACCAGTAGACATAAACCCATAATCATTCCTAGAGACTCATGTTACTCTCTTTTGTGCTGTGTTCTTTCTATTCACAGCTTACACTGGGAGAGCTTTTTTACTCACTCACCGACTTTTCAAACACCCTCTTAGTAATACTAATTCCCGCAAACCATAATTTCGGCTTGACGGCTGCCATTTTCACTATAGTTTAAACATACCTTTAAATAACTATCTGGTAGATATGGCATTCTTTCAGCCCATTCAATGGCGACAATTCCCGGTGTTACTTCTATGCCTTCCCAGTAACTTTCGAGATTCAATCCAGTAACTTCTTGAGGTTCTAAACGGTATAAATCTAAGTGATAAAGAGGAATACGTCCTTCTGTGTACTCATTAATCAGAGTAAAAGTAGGACTAACAATAGAGTCAATTATCCCCAATCCTTTACCAATACCTTGCACCAAAGTAGTTTTACCAGCACCTAAATCACCTTCTAGCAAAATTACACTACCAGCAGTCAAAGTTTCCCCAAAGGTAATACCTAATTGCTGTGTTGCTTCTATATCTGGAAGGAAAATTTTAGTCATTGGTAATTGGTAATTGGTAATTGGTAATTGGTAATTGGTAATTGGTAATTGGTAATTGGTAATTGGTAATTGGTAATTGGTAATTGGTAATTGGTAATTGGTAATTGGTAATGTCTAAGCATTATCCAGTGTATCGGGATTAACGCCTAAATTACGCAACAGTTGTCCTAGTTGTTCAACTTTTCTTTTTGCTTCTATTGTTTCTTGTTCAGCAAGAATAACTCTTTCATTAGCCGCAGCCGCTTCTTCTGTTGGTTCAGGAATTAATTCTCCTGTTAGTGTGAACCACCTTAACCATAACTTAGGAATATCTCGAAATGTCCCTTGCCATAGTCCTAAACTTAAACCTAATTCTGGCATTAGTAAGCGTCCTTCAATCATATTCATAGGTTCATAATGACCACCTACTAACTGAAATGCGCGGACTTCGTTGGTGTAGCGGCTAAAAACAATATAGTAAGGAATTCTTAAAATCCGTTCATAAACTTCCCATTTTGTGGGAGGTTTACCTATTTGACTTTTTCTATTACCTAAATCTTCATCTTCTGTACCAGGAGATAATAATTCTACAACTACAAAAGGGTTTGCTGGTTCTTGCCAAGTGACATAACTTAAACGTAAATCTTGACCATTATATAATTTGGGGACTCCTACTACACCAAACCAATCTGGGCGTTTATACCATAAAGGATTTTGCAGATCATAATAAAGATTCAGATCAGCCGCACTATAAACAATTTCTGGATTCCAGTTTATGGGTTGAAATGTTAAATATAAAAGTAAAGGTTGTAAAAAATGAAAGTCGTCTGGCAAACCTTTTTCCTCTGGGTTTTCGCTAGGTAAATCATACATTGTCGGTAAAGTTTCCCAAGGGGGAAGGGGTGGTTCAGTTTGAGAAATGATGGAAGAAGTCATAAATATTTTAGGTTGGTAATTGGTAATGGGGAAATATATTTCCCCATTACCAGTTTTTACTTCCCGTGATGCGCTCCACTGTACCATTTTAATAAAACTTTGGCTAGTTTTTGGGGGTCATGGCGAACAGCACCATATTCATCTTCAAATAAAATATTAGCAGGAACTATTCGCCGTCCTAATTGGGTGACAGATTCTCGGTCTAAAAAGACTGGATGGGCATTTTGTTGGGCATAACGGATAAGCGCTTGGGCTGAGGGTGTTTTTTTATGAACTAATACGGCATCGAATAACCTTCTATTGCCACAAGCGTAATCTATGGCTTGAATATGTTCAGCAACGCTATATCCATCAGTTTCTCCTGGTTGGGTCATGATATTGCAGATATAAATGCGGGGTACATTGGTAGCGGCGATCGCATCGGCAATTTCTCCAACTAACAAATTAGGAATTAAGCTTGTATAAAGACTACCCGGACCAATAATAATGTAATCAGCTTCTTGAATGGCTTTAATTGCCGCGGGAACTGCCGGTGGATTTTCAGGAATACAACCAATTTTGACAATTTTTCCCGCAGCTTTGGGAATATTCGACTCACCCTCAATGCGGCGGCCATCTGCCAATTCTGCCCAGAGACGGACATCACTGAGGGTAGCAGGTAAAACTTGTCCTCTCACCGCCAATACTTTAGAACTGGCTGCGATCGCTTGCACCAAATCCCCAGTAATATCAGTCATGGCTGTTAAAAACAAATTACCAAAACTGTGACCTGTTAAGCCATCTCCAGCCCGAAAGCGATATTGAAATAATTCTGTGAGTAATTTTTCTTCATCTGCTAGTGCTGCTAAACAATTGCGGATATCTCCAGGTGGTAAAACGCCAAACTCTTCGCGCAATCTACCAGAAGACCCGCCATCATCTGCTACGGTGACAATAGCAGTAATATTAGCACTATAAGTTTTTAAGCCTCTGAGTAAAGTTGAAAGTCCAGTTCCACCACCAACAACCACAATTTTTGGACCCCGGTATAAGCGACGGTGGGCTAAGAGGACATCTATTAATTCCTCTTCATTCACTCCAGGTCTGAGGACTTCTGTAATTGAACCGACAGTGCGGGATTGTCCCCACAGCACCAACAGGACACCACATATAAGGAGTAATGGACCACTAATATAGTTGGGTAAAATATTCGCGAGGAATCCGAAAAGACCTTTTAGCAACTCTAGTATCCAAAAAATGGGGGTTAATTTTACCCAAATAGCCAACCCCAAACTGGCTAAGACAACACCCCCAACAGTGATAAGTAACCAGCGTTTCACCGCTAATCCAGGGGATAACCATTTGAACCATTGGTTAACGCGGTGGGAAGTGCGACTGTGAGACTCTAGTTGTAGCGAATTAATGGCTTGTTTCAAAAAACCGATGAACATATTTAATAGGGAAAGTTGGTAAAAACAATATTTAACAGAAACTTGACATCATCTGCTTTCAATACTGGAAAAAACCATAAGTTTGATTTAATCCTTTATATTTCAGGGAGGATAGGGAATCAACAGTTGAGGAAAATACCTATCTTACTTTTGCGGCGTTGTGTTTTACCAATCTAATAAAAGTGAATTTGATGAAAAAGCGAATTTTAGGAATAGATCCAGGACTGGCAACTGTGGGATTTGGGGCAATTAATTGGCAACAAAGTCAAAATAAAGGACAAGAGACAACGGTAGAGATGGTAGATTTTGGCGTAATTCGCACAAATGCTGATGTGGAAATGACTCAGCGACTATGTATTTTATTTGATGATTTACACAGCGTGATGGAGGACTTACAGCCAGATTTGGTGGCAATTGAAAAGTTATTTTTTTATCGGATGGCAAATACCATTGTTGTAGCCCAGGCTAGGGGTGTACTGATGTTAGTTTTAGGACAGCGTAAGCTTCCTTATGTAGAATTTGCACCTCCCCAAATTAAGCAAGCTTTAACGAATTATGGTAAAGCAGATAAAGCAGAAGTGCAAGAGGCTGTGATGCGGGAGTTGGATTTAGATGAAATTCCTCGGCCGGATGATGCGGCAGATGCTTTAGCGGTGGCGTTAACAGCTTCGTTCCAGTTGTGAGATTATAAAGAATTTTATCGGAAAAAATCAAAAAACGCGAATACGAGAAAATAATCATTGTATAATTTAAATACTCCTTTTATTGATCGTCACTATAATAAATTAGAATTTGAATTTATCCGATTTTCAATTATTAATCAAATCAATCATTTTATTTACATTTACATCTAGAAAATCGGCAAGAAATTACCGTACAAAAACCGATTCCTTTTGTGAATACTGATAAAAATGAAGAAACATATCCAGTAAAGTTTCAAGTTGATTTACCACCAAGAATGCTAGTAAATTTTTTAGATAAACTTTCTCTTGTACATAAAATAGAAATTTTGAAACTGAGAGAGAAGATGCTAGGCTATGATAAGCGGGTAAAAGAAATCAAAGATGGAAAAAGTATATTTTATGGTCGGGGAAAAACAAAACCTTGTTGTCAATTAAAGTTTATTTCTGCGACTAAGCCTTATGAAAAGAATCATCTACAATGTTACCTATGGCTACCACTTCCAAAGAGATTTCTTCGCTTTAACAAAAAATCAGGTATCGGTAGAATCTATCTGCAATGTGATCCAGATTTTCAAACTGTCACAACAATTACCTACTGGACACAAAATAGTCGTTATGCTAATAAACTACCGATGCCTATTGATATATACTTAAATGAAGTTGGTTTAGATCAGGTAAATCAAGAGATTGATAAATTATTTGACTTGGCAATTCAACTTAATTTAGATTTTTCAGAAAATACTATGTACTGAAAAACCTATTTAAATATTAAACACTAAAATCATTCCCATCTTGATTTACAACTAATCTTAAAATTGATAAACCTAAGATAATTAAAAATAGCACCAAACCAATGGTACAAGCATAGCTAATCTCTAAATTACCAAATGCTTGTTCATACAAATAATAAACAATTGTCTTAGAACTATTCAGGGGTCCACCTTGGGTCATAATATAAACTTCTTCAAAAACTTTAGTTGCAGAAATCGCCGAAATTACAGCCACTAAAGCTAAATAGGGTTGCATCAATGGTAAGGTAATATCCCAATGTTTACGAATATCGTCTGAACCATCAATAGCCGCGGCTTCATAAATATCAGCGGGAATGGCTTGCAATCCAGCTAAATAAATAATCATGTAGTAGCCTAAACCTTTCCAAATAGTTACAACCATAATACTAGCTAGGGAAATGGGGACAATTCCCAATATCTTATCAGGACTTGTTAACCAGGGAATTCCGTCGGGGACAATCCCTAAAGTTTTGAGAATTTGATTCAGCAATCCGTTTTCTGCATATAACCATTTCCAAGCTATCCCAGCTACTACCATAGAAATTACAACTGGGGTATAATATGCTGTTCTAAACCAATTCATTCCCCGCAGTTTTTGATTCACTAAAATTGCTAAAGCCAAGGGTAAAAATACTAAAATTGGCACAACACCAATTAGATAAAGAAATGTATTTTGTAATGTTTGCCAAAAAACTGGATCTTTCGATAAACGCAGGAAATTTTTCAAGCCAATCCATTGAGGAGGATCTCCTATATTTTCATAGTTGGTAAAACTCAGATAAAAGGCTTGAACTGCTGGATAAAAAACAGTTAATGTTAAAATAATTAAGGCTGGTAATAAAAATAAATAAGGTGTTATTCTCTGTTGAATTAAAATCCATTGTTTTGATGTTAATTGAGACATATATTTGAGGATAAAGTTTTAGCAACTATGGTATCTTATTTCGGAGTCTAAGTAGGTTGGCGTTGAAAATTGTCGTCATAGCAAGGCAAGAGGCAAGAGGCAAGAGGCAAGAGGCAAGAGGGTTTGAGCGATTTTACTTTTCGTTACATATTACTCTTCGAGAAGCCGCTTCGCGTCTACGGTTTTTTTCCGTTTACCTACTTAGATAAAGTTATTTTGATTAATACAGCGGTTTCCGCTCTCATGAGGTACAAAGTTGAATCATGAAACTCTTGTAGTGCGGGCATCTTGCCCGCTAGATATGTACCTCATAACACCGGGAAGTGCTGTACTTACGCCAAATTAAGAAAAGCCTTGATTTAGAGGTTGGATTGTTTACGTCAGCGTTACGTAGTAATGGCAAAGGTATTATTTTATCAGTAGGATTTCAGAGTCGCACAAAAACTATTTAGCAAATATACTCAAAAATTAAATAGGGAATTAGTAAAATAATCCTTTTCCCTATTCTTCAATAAAATTACAATTCTGGTTTTGTATCTACTGTTTCATGCTGATTAATTTTCATCTGTTCTAATAAACGAGGCATCCAAGGTAAAGCCAGAAAAATTCCTGATAAAACTAGTAGAAATACAGAAAGTCCAAAAAGTTGGTCGCGGGAAATTTCTAATACACCACGTAAAATTACCTCTCGTAAAGCCGAAACAATCGTAATTTCTACCGCTGCACCTACGGAAATACTCCGTTCTTGCAGGTAATCAACTAACAACCGAAACAGTTCTACTAATATCAAAATAAACAAAATATCAGATGTTACTTGCCGTAGATCTAATGGACTTAAAAATGATAAAAACATATCTCCTAAGCGAATGAGCATGACACAAAACAAACTCACGCAAAGGGAGATAACAATAATATCCTGAAAAAGTTCTAAGTTACGAACAATTCTATCCCGTTTAAACAAATTATTGACTTCTATAATTATCCGCTGTGGCATAGTATTTTCTAGAACAGAAAGATAAATCTATTTTAATAATTAACCATTAAACTACTTTGAATAAAGTGAACAGAGAACAATAAGTAATTATCAATTCAAATCAAGGAGGAGATTAACTGTTTCTACCCCCCACTTTCAAACTTTAATTAATTCCTGGTTCTATTTTTTTACTGATGCTTCAGTAGCTGATTAACTTTAAGTTAGCCCCGCTGACCTAAGTAGATAGGATTTATCCATTATTAAGTATAAGATTTTATCTATGAATAATGCCCAATGGAGACGGGAATTGCCCACAATTAGGACTAGGGAAAGATGCTGTTGGTCTTTTGACTGAGGATGATTGTTGACAGTTTTAATTTTCTTAACTGAGGTATATGTTTTTTAATAAAAATTAATATTCAAGCTGTGCCACAATAAGAGAAAGGCATAAATACTCAATTTATTCAAGAGGGGCGTTATGGTATTGCTTACCGAGAAACTAGAAAAGCGTCTGACTATAAATACTGTAGAGATTAGTGAAGATACTACCGCAATTCGGTCTTTGGATTGGGACCGCGATCGCTTTGATATTGAGTTTGGTTTACAAAATGGTACAACCTACAACTCTTTTCTGATTCGGGGGGAAAAAATCGCCCTGGTTGATACTTCCCATGAAAAGTTTCGCAAACTTTATTTTGATACTCTCACCGGTTTAATTAATCCCCAAGATATTGATTATTTAATTGTGAGTCACACTGAACCAGATCACAGCGGTTTAGTAAAAGACTTACTACAACTCGCTCCTCATCTAACTGTAGTTGCGTCAAAGGTGGCAATTCAGTTTTTGGAAGATATGGTACATCAACCATTTAACCGCAAAATTGTCAAAAATGGCGATCGCCTAGATTTAGGAAATGGACACGAATTTGAATTTGTCATAGCTCCTAATTTACACTGGCCGGATACCATTTTCAGCTTTGACCACAAAACCCAAATTCTCTATACCTGCGATGCTTTCGGCTTACATTATTGCTCAGAAAGTACCTTTGATGACGATTTAGCAGCAATAGAAGCTGATTTCCAATATTACTACGAATGTTTAATGGGTCCAAATGCCCGTTCTGTCCTTTCCGCAATGAAGCGTATGGCAGAATTGAAAACCATTCGCATGATTGCCACCGGACACGGACCCCTATTGTATCACAATGTGGAAGAATTAACAGGCCGTTATCGCAGTTGGAGTCAAGGACAAACCAAAGCCGAAACCCCTGTAGGGATATTTTACGTCTCCGAGTACGGTTTTGGCGATCGCATCGCCCAATCTATTGCTAACGGGATGACAAAAACTGGTGTCGCTGTCGAAATAGTAGATTTAGCCAGCGTCAACGAATTACAAGAACTGCGGGAACTGGTAGGACGTTGTACAGGCTTAGTTGTGGGAATGCCCCCAACTTCAGGCAATTCTCACATTCAAGCCGCCTTGAGTACCGTTTTAGGTTCTGCCAAAGAAAAACAAGCCATTGGCATTTTTGAAACCGGTGGAGGAGATGATGAACCCACCTATCCCCTATTAAATAAATTCCGGGCTTTAGGGTTACACTTATCTTTTCCCGTCATTGAAATTCGGGAAACACCCACAGCTAACACTTATAAAAAATGTGAAGAAGCTGGTACAGACTTAGGACAATGGGTAACAAGAGACAAAAGCATCAAAGCCATGAAATCCCTGGCTGCTGACTTAGATAAAGCCTTGGGCAGAATTAGCGGTGGTTTATATATCATCACAGCCAAAAAATCCGACGTATCCAGCGCCATGTTAGCTTCCTGGGTAAGTCAAGCCAGCTTTAAACCCTTGGGCTTTTCCATCGCCGTCGCCAAAGATCGAGCCATAGAATCACTCATGCAAGTAGGCGATCGCTTCGTTCTCAATGTACTCGAAGAAGGCAACTATCAACCATTAATGAAACACTTCTTAAAAAGATTTGCACCCGGTGCAGATCGTTTTCAAGGTGTGAAAACCCAACCTGCTGAAAATGGCGCACCCATCCTCACAGATGCCCTAGCATACATAGAATGCGAAGTCATCAGCCGCATGGATTGTGGTGATCATTGGGCAGTATACAGCACTGCCTATGCCGGTAGAGTATCCAATCCCGATGCCATGACAGCAGTACACCACCGCAAAGTAGGAAACCACTATTAAGTATTGTAGGGGTTTAGCAAGAGCTAAACCCCTACCCGCTTAAATCAAATAATTAAGCCTTGTTGAGTATAGTCATCTTCAGATGACTGTTACTATGAAACTGGACATCTCCGGTAATTAAATGTGCGTGGTTTGAAACCATTGTAGAGACGTTCTATAGAACGTCTCTACATTCATTTTCACCAGATGTCTATTGAGCTTAAATTAGGAATTAACCGACTCTAGTGACATCTTCTGAGCCGAGCGCTGCTGTAACTTTCTCCGCACTACAAAAGCACCAACGACAATCGCCACACCTGCTGGCGCGGCATCAGACTCAAAGGGAACAGTAGCATCAACTGAAAAACCTGTCAACGAGCCTGAACCGTTGCTGCTGTTAGTGACACCGTTCATCAAATCTAATTGCCATTGTTTACCACTGACGTCGACGCCAATGAATTGTGTGAATTCAGCAGGATTAAGTGCATAAATGGTGCTAGATGAATAGCCAGTGGTCGGCCAAGGCGTACTCGACGCAGTGCTGAAAGTGTAATTGCCGGTGGTGATACCAGATCCAGCCCCAATTGAACCAGTAAAATCAACAGTTGTCCCAACAATTGCTCCCCCTTGACTCGGATCAATGAGACTAAGACTGGCGAACAACTTTCTACCATTTGTGTTAAGGTTAAGACCTTGAATGATTATTTTGTTAAATGACTCAAGCGTAAGGGGCAATGCACTAGCATTAGAATATGCAATAGTCTTAATAGTCTGCATGCGACTAGCACCAGTCGCACCTATAGAGGTTGTAACTGCAGGACTGGAAATGACAATGGCCTCCGCCGCACTAGAAAGAGTTAGAATGCTTACCAGGGAAGCAACTAACGCCCCCAATTTTTGAAAATTCTTGGTGATCATGATGTCCTTTGTTCCTTATGTTTTTTATGCTTTTAATTTCTTTATGTGTACCGAATCGGTACTTAGCAGTATGATAGTTCAAAATCACTCAAATGGCAATAGCAAAATATAAAAAATTATCACATCTGAATGTAGTTATTCACTGTTACGCAGTTAAATCTACCTGAGTTCGGTGTTAGGAGTTATGATTTTTCAACGAGATCATAAGGGTTTGAGACTCATACTTGGGGCGAGTTTTCCACAAATTATCTTATGTCGAACTCAGGTAAATCTGATATTTTGTAGCCTAGTACCGCAGGGCGGAAGTCAAAAGTCAAAAGTCAAAACTAATATACAGTAGGCTTTTTGGCGATTGAATATGGTTGCTTTATTTACGCCGCAGTGTACTAGTACGTAGTGCAAGCGTCTCGCTCCCGCGGGCAGGATGCCGGCACTACTAGTACGTAGTGTAAGCGTGTCGCTCCCGCGGGCAGGATGCCGGCACTACTAGTACGTAGTGTAAGCGTGTCGCTCCCGCGGGCAGGATGCCGGCACTACTAGTACGTAGTGTGAGCGTCTCGCTCACTAGTACGTAGTGCAAGCGTCTCGCTCACGCGGGCAGGATGCCCGCACTACCAAAAACCCGTCAAAATAAAATTGACAGACCACTAGGAACTGTAAATTTTCTGTTTATGGATGAGGTTTACAGCTTATGTCAAAAAAACCTATCATGGAGGGAGCAGAGGCGCAAGAGTTTTTCCCAATTACTCATTACCAATGACCACTAAACCCCGTGATGTGCAAATATTGCCCATTGGTACAGATACCATAATATTGCGATCGCGCAGTTGGGCTAGATTAAGATTTGAAATTGAATATGCTTTAGCCAAGGGTACAACAGCTAACTCTTATCTCATCCAAGGCGATAAAAATGCCCTGCTTGACCCTCCTGGCGAAACTTTTACCGAAATTTATCTCGCAGCCTTACAACAGCGGTTTGATGTCAAAAAACTCGATTATGTAATTCTGGGTCACATTAACCCCAACCGGGCTGCAACGTTAAAAGCTTTACTGGAAATTGCCCCCCAAATTACCTTTGTTTGTTCTAACCCAGGGGCGATAAATTTACGCGCGGCTTTGGAAAAAGACGATTTATCAATCTTGGTCATGCGGGGAGAAGATACCCTAGATTTAGGAAAGGGACATCATTTACAATTTATTCCCACCCCTAACCCCCGTTACGCTGACGAACTTTGTACCTGGGACCCGCAAACAGAAATCTTGTTTTCTGATAAATTATTTGGAGCGCATATTTGCTCAGATCAAGTTTTTGATGAAGGTTGGGAAGTATTTAACGAAGATAGACGCTATTATTTTGACTGTTTAATGGCACCTCACGCCAAACAAATCGAAACGGCTTTGGAGAAATTGGCAGATTTGCCGGTGCGAATGTATGCTACTGGTCATGGTCCAATAGTCCGCTATGGTTTAATTGATATTACCAAAGGCTATCGGCAATGGACTAAACAGCAAACTTCCGCTGATATGACAGTGGCTTTAATTTATGCTTCTGCCTATGGCAATACTGCAACTTTAGCACAGGCGATCGCTCGCGGCATCACTAAAGCCGGTGTCAGTGTCGAAGCCATTAACTGCGAATTTACCGAACCCGAAGAAATCAAAGCCGCAATTGCAAAATCCGCCGGTTTCGTCATAGGTTCTCCCACCTTAGGTGGACACGCACCCACACCAGTACAAACAGCTTTAGGAATTGTCCTTTCTACCGCAACTAACAATAAATTAGCCGGTGTATTTGGTTCTTTTGGTTGGAGTGGAGAAGCCGTTGATTTAATCGAAAGTAAACTCAAAGACGCAGGTTACAGATTTGGATTTGACACCATTCGCGTTAAATTCAAACCCAATGAAGTTACCTTGCAAACCTGCGAAGAAGCGGGAACTGATTTCGCCCAAGCATTGAAACGCGCCACAAAAAAATCAGTTGTCGCTAAACAACCAGCAAGTAATGTCGAACAAGCTGTAGGGCGGATTGTTGGTTCTATATGTGTGGTTACAGCAAGCCAAGGAGAAGTAAAAACGGGAATGTTAGCATCTTGGGTAACACAAGCCAGTTTTAATCCTCCTGGTTTAACCATTGCGGTAGCTAAAGACCGGGCTATGGAATCCTTATCCTATACAAATAACAAATTTGTAGTCAATATCTTGGCGGAAGGGAAAGAAATTCGTAAGCAATTTATGAAAGTTTACGCCCCTGGACAAGATAGATTTGCCGGTTTGGACATTCAAGAGGCAAATAATGGCGGAATTATTCTCAATGGTGCTTTAGCATATCTAGAATGTTCTGTCCAAAGTCGCATGGAATCTGGTGATCATTGGTTAGTTTATGCCACTGTTGATGATGGTAAAGTCTTAAATCAAGATGCTGTCACAGCAGTACATTATCGCAAATCAGCGAGTTATTATTAAACAGTAGGGTGGGCAATGCCCACCTAAATGTACAGCAGATTCCAGATAAATATTTTTACATTAGGACTTACGCACAAGTCATGGAAAAACGAACCACAGAGGCACAGAGTTCACAGAGAAATGAGGGTTTGAGAGATATTTTGCGTAAGTCCTATACATAAAAAAGTAAACAGTGTTTTACAGAAATTGGAAAAACTCAGGCAGGAAGGTTTAATTAATATTACCAGCTTTAAAAATTTGTTCAGCAGTCAACTTTAATTCTGGGAAAGTTGATGATACTATCAATTCACTACCTGTAAATTGACTAATTTGGTATTCTCTATCTATCAGTTGATGAATAGAAATAGTTGGTTGTTTAGGACTACCAATAAACCTTTTACTTCCCAGTGCTAAATAATCCACAATCCAATATTCAGCAATACCTAATCTTTCATAATCTCCCAGCTTTTTATAATAATCATCTTGCCAATTTGTACTCACAACTTCAATAACTAAAGGAATCGAATCAGGTTCAGAAATTACTGCTGATTTTCTCCAGTTTGGGTCAGTTGCTAGAATGTTTCTATTGATTACTAACACATCTGGTAAATAGCTGGATTCGCTTCCTGGTGTTTTCACAAAAGTGGTTTTTGGGATTCCATAAGGTAAATTCAACCGTAAATACTCAGCCGTGATTCTCTCAGCTAAAAAACAAATAATATCTTCATGAAAACCTACGGGTGGATTCATTTCAACAATTACTCCATCATGTAATTCATAGCGTCCCTTATCAGGTAGCCATTCTATAAATTCTGCAAAAGTTACTATTTTTGGTAAGGCTTGAAGCATAATTTACCTACCTTTGTAAATTCAAAATTATTCAAATTGCAGCGACTCCTAGAAGAAAGGATAGTCATAAGCGAGCATAGATAAGTTTAATCTCATTTTATATTATGTATATGCAGCCACTACAATTTGACCAAGAGCATTCATTTTACATATTTAACCATGTTTTATTTTAGTTGTTTTAGAATGAAATTAAACCGTAGATAATTGCTCGTTCCCAGACTCCGGCTGGGAATGCCTACCAGGAGGCTCTGCCTCCAATCCCAGAATACAAGTATAGTTTTTTGAGAACTACAAAATTATTAAAGTGTGTAAATCTAGTTCTCAAGCAATAAAGTTAGATTTGTAGGTTGGGTTGAAGCATGAAACCCAACAAAGCAGAAAATGGACAAGGTATTGATAGTGAAGTTGACATTTCTTTTTTGCAGCCGTTATGTATCAAACAGACCCACCGCGTTCTGCTCAGGAATTCCTACCGACAATGTATGATTTACCTAGCGAAGATCCAGAGGAACCCGGTTTGCCAGACGAATTTCATCTTTTACAACCCCAGTTATTACGGGAAACTTTTTGTCCGTCAAAGTTCCCGGAAAATCAGGTATTTATCGCCACAGACTTAAATCTTTACTACGATGTTCATCATCCATTATGGTATAAACGCCCTGACTGGTTTGCGGTAGTTGATGTCCCCAGGTTGTATGCACAAAAAGAACTACGGCTGAGTTATGTAGTTTGGCAAGAAGGCGTTAATCCTTTTGTCGTGGTAGAATTTATTTCACCAGGAACAGAAAAAGAAGATTTAGGGAGAACCCTACGAGATGTTAGTCAACCTCCAACTAAGTGGGAAGTTTACGAACGAGTTTTAAGAGTACCCTATTATCTAGTTTTTGACCGTTACACTGACCAGTTAAGAGCATTTCAGTTACAGGGAAGTAGTTATGCTGAATTGGAAATCAATCAACTGCGTGTATGGCTAAATGATATTGAATTAGGTTTGGGACTGTGGCAAGGTGTCTATCAAGGCATTGAACGGCAGTGGTTACGCTGGTATGATGCGTCAGGTAACTGGGTTCTCACACTGGCAGAACGGGAAAGAAAACAAGGGGAGCGAGAAAGAAGACGTGCAGAAAGATTAGCAGCACAATTACGCGCTCTTGGTGTTGAACCTGATTTTGGTGATGATGAAGAAGGCTAAATGATAGATAATGGTTTGCGTTTGGGTTGGTTAATTAACCCCCAAAATCAACAAGTGGAAATCTACCGACTAGGAAAACCTGTAGAAATTGTCCAACTTCCGGCTGTACTTTCTGGAGAAGAGGTTTTACGATCAAAAAAATTACCCACCCCGCGAAGGGAATAGGTAATTTTTTCAGCATTGAATAACTAAAAGATCTTAGCTAAATTCAGCTTAATAGCGACCGCCGCCGCCGCCACGGTTACCACCGCCGCCGCTGTAGCCACCGCGACTACCACCACCACCACCAGGACCTCTATCTTCCTTGGGTTTGGCCTTGTTCACTTTCAGAAGACGACCCATCCATTCAGCACCATCAAGGGCATCAATAGCGGCCTGTTCTTCAGCTTCAGTACCCATTTCCACAAAACCGAAGCCGCGCAAGCGGCCTGTCTCACGGTCAGTAGGAAGTTGAACACGTTTTACAGCACCATAGTCTGCAAAAACAGCACTGAGAGCGTCTTGTGTAACTTCGTAAGAGAGGTTACCCACGTAAATTGACATAGAATATTTCCAAAATCATAAGAATGTAGAGATTTAGATTTCGGAGAAAAGTCTGTAAATACCAAAAGGGAAAGCCTGTCAATACTAACCACAAACATTACCGCCGAATTAATTCCCACTTTCTAATGATTACACAAAAAATGATAATTGTGGAAAGAAGTTAAAAAAATGTTGTAAAAAGTCATATTTGTTGTTTATGAGCAGTCAATATTGGAAATTTCCCCCTATTTCTCGCACTTCAGCCGCAAGACTTCAATTCATATTCGCTTTTGCAAGCATCAACTAATCCTTAGCTGTTCATTGGCACGGGAAATAATGCTTTGCCGGGTAAGATATTTACTACCAATTAGTTTAAGTTTGATTCGGTTAAGCTAAATATCCATCTTGTGGCTGAGGATAATCAGCATTTTCTGAGTTAGCATTCATTAACGGTAGTCTAAAGGTGAAAGTAGCTCCCTGTCCCAGACCAGAACTTTCAGCTTGAATAGTGCCACCATGCAGTTCTGCTAAATTACGGGCAATTGCCAACCCCAACCCCAAGCCACCGAATTCTCTAGTAGTTGAGCTATCTTCTTGACGAAAGTAATCAAATATGTATGGTAAAAATTCTGGGCTGATTCCTTTACCTGTGTCACTGACTGTAATTTGAGCATCAAAGCCAACACACTCTAGCCTCACTTCTATTTGCCCACCATGAGGTGTAAATTTGACAGCGTTGGACAACAAATTCCACAGGATTTGTTGCAATCGGACTGGATCACCAGCAACTAGACCAATATTTGCTGCAATAATAGTTTGAATCTGAATTTTTTTAGTTTTGGGTGCTAAAAACAGTGTTTCTGAAACTGCTGAAATTATAGTAGCAAGATTAACTGAAGAAACTTTCAAAGTCCCTTTACCCTGATAAATCCTGGACATATCGAGCAAATCATTAATTAAGTAAACCTGTAATTTGGCATTACGCTCAATAATACTTAGAGCTTTATCCGTTTCTTCTGGCTTTAATTTACCTTTTTTGAGTAAACTAGCCCAACCGAGTATAGAGTTCAGTGGTGTCCGCAATTCGTGGGATACAACCGCCAAAAATTCATCTTTGATCTGGTTAGCAGCTTCTACTTGTTTGCGAGCAGCTTGTTCTTGTTTTAATATATCATTCCGCTCTTTAATTGCAGCTTGCTGTTTAGTGATGTCATGGGAGCAGCCAACTATATGGGTAATGTTGCCATGGTTGTCCCGGATGACCGAAAGCCGCAAGTTGATATAAAGGATATCTCCTGATTTTGAGCGACAGGTAGCCACCTCTACCTCATGACGACCCTTTGCCAATAGGGTTGACATTATGTTTGTTTCGAGTTCAACTGGATCTACGTAGAGAATGCTCACACTCTGCCCAATCATTTCCGCCGCTGTATACCCATAATAGTTCTCTGCACCGAGATTCCAACTTTGAATAATGCCATTGATATCAGTAGTAATGACAGCATCGTGAATTTCTTCGAGGATCTGGGCTTGAAATTTTAAAGTGGCTTCTGCTTGCTTGCATTTAGCTTCATTAAGCTTTGCTTCAGTAATATCCCGTCCTTCTGAAATCAGCATAACTACTTCACCGGCATCATTCCTTAGGGGTCCGATGGAGAAATCTATGGTGAGGATTTGATTATCTATTCCCTGTACTTCTACTTGGGAGGAAATAAATTCACCTTGGGCAGCACGAGCGATCGCGTGCTTCAACTGATCCTGAGTTGCCTGGGAAATTTGCCAACAATAAACTTCCCAAATGGGACGGTTGATCAAATCTGCCATTTGCAACCCAGTAAATTCCAAAGATGCTTGGTTGAGTTCCAATACCATCCCTTCTAGGTCAAGTAGCCCTGTAAATTGAAATCTTTGGTTGAAGATAGCGCGATATTTACTTTCACTAACTGCTAGTTCCTCAGTCAGTTTCTGTACCGTTTGCTCTAAAGAGGCATTAAGTTTTCGCAAATTTCGATATAATTCTGCTTGCTCGATGGGAATATAAAGGGTTTGCATATTCTTCATCATGCGGGTTTCCTCTAATACCTCATGAATGGCGCGGCACAACCCTTGGGGAGTGATTTTATCCTTAACAATGTAGTCCTGAACACCGTTCTCCATTGCTTGCACAGCAATTTTTTCATCTCTTATTCCTGTTAAAATAATCACTGGAATCTGTGGACTACTGAGTTGTAGCTGCAACTGGTTGAGAAATTCCAACCCATTCATATCTTGCAGTTGATAGTCTAGAAGAATTAAATCTGGCTGGCTTTCCGCTAGTTTGGTTAATCCTTCTAATCCTGATTTAGCCTCAGTTATCTGATATGTAGCCAACGTATCCTGACGTAAAAAGCGGCTATATAATACCCTATCTACTGGGGAATCTTCTAAAAACAGGATTTGGTAATGGGCTTGAGCCATAGTTTTTCTTTTCAGTGCTTTTTTGATTCATTTTGCAGTCACGAGGTAAGAGTACCATTGAACCCAAAATTCGCGCTAGATAAAATTTTACCAAAATATTAACTCATACTATGCACTCATATATATATATATATATATATATATATATATATATATATATATATATATTTGAGT